>JALYXE010000276.1 GCA_030947265.1 Acidobacteriota bacterium | reverse complement strand
GGAGTATAGTGCGATTGCAATCGACGAGGGAATGGAATGAGTGATGAGGATGAATTGCGGCTTCGGATTTTGAATCCTAATTGAGGAAGGGTCAACTCTTTGGAGTGCGCTGACTTGTCAGCGCTTTGGTCGGCTGCGACCTGTCGCAGCCTTTCGAGTGTTGAATGCTGGTTAACGAAGGCCGCGTCAAGCCGCGGCGGACAAAAGCGGTGACGGGTCACCGCACTCCAAAGAGAAGCGCTGAGATTTCAAAACACTACGACCCCACGCGAAATGCCGCGTAGGGTCGTAATTGGGCTATTGGCCGAAATCCACGTCGCGCGTGCGGCGCGACAGTTTAATCAATACACCGGGTCAATAGTCGATGCCGCGGTTTGCTCTCCGTGGAGCCGGCGAATCTGTCGAATATTCCACCGAGGGGTCTACTGGGGGATCGGACCTTGTGGGCTCTCCACCGCGGTTGTTCGCCGCACGAATGACTCCCGTTTCATCAACAAGGAACGACCTTCGGCCTGTGCTGCCATATTCAAGGGGAACTGCAACAGCCTCATACCCAGTGGGCAGTGAAGGTTGGGCAGGCAAAACGACGATGTTGAATTTGTAGCCATGCCGTCGACCCGACGCAAGGTCGGCATCAATCAATTGAGCCTCACCAAGCTGTTCCAGCGTCCCGTATGAGTCGTGGGTGGCCTGGAAAGTCGCTTCAGCATTGGAGATCGTCCTCATCGAAGCCATAGCGGATCCTTCGTTGGCTGCCACGCGCGATGCGAGTAAGTTCGGAATCGCGATCGCCGCAATGATGCCGATGGGCACGATAATGATGACGGAGAGAATGCTCGTCACCAGTCCGGCAGTTGCCAGGCTCTTTCCGCCGTATTCGTGGGGGTTCCCTTTTATCTTGCTCAGAGCGACGATCGACACCACTATGCCGAGAATCGCGCCGACACCGAGAAGACCCAGGGTAAAGATGTTTAGTATGCCAATAACCAACGAGAAAACCGCAAGGCCTTTTTTCAGGTCGCCGTCGTTCATGCCTCGATTGTTGTATTGGTTATTTGCATAGCCTTGGGGCGCCTCGTACGAGTTGTCCGCGGAATGGCCCAGCGTAGCGCCGCATTTCCTACAGGTCTCGGCGTCGGCCCAGCCCACAAAACCGCATTGGTCACATTTAATACTATTCATAATTGATTCCGTTTCGTTGCGTGAAGAGATGTCGTTACCGCGTTTCGACGTAATCGAAGGGCAGACTGGAAGGGGTTGAGCTGCTCTGATTGAGTTCCGATTGCGTTAAGGATTGGCTCTGCGGTGGGTCGTCCTCAGATGGCTGGCGAGGACGAACCATGATACCGAGGGTGTACGGAATCGGTCAATAAGAATCGGTGGATTCGCCCAAAATCCGAGTTAGGCGCCTCTTCTTTGGAGCGCGGTGACCTGTCACCGTTTGGTCGGCTGCGACTTGTCGCAGCCTTTGAAGGGAGAGTTTGCTTCAGGAAGCGGCGTCAAGCCGCCGGAGGCAAAAGCGGTGACGGGTCACCGCACTCCAAAGAGAGGCAAGTTCAAAGTGAACCAGTTCTACTATTAAATTCCCTTGACAGGTTTTCATGTGCCTGCCTATAGTAAGACTTCGCTTCCTGGGTGGAAGCAATCCGAGCTCAAAATAATGAATACCATGCGCTCATATTCCTACTTCGCTTTTACGTACCGCTTCTTCTCCTACGGGGAGGGCGGGCAGGCGAAATGTGGGCGTAAAGTGCTAAAGACCTAGAGCCAGGCACAAAAGCTTTCAATCGAGCCAGCCGCGACTCCCAAGTGGGAAAAGTCGCGGCTGGCTTTTTTTGCACTCGCAAATGGCTTAAACAAAATGAATGTTAACGATAGGAGAAGGCCATGGACATTGAATATTGGCGAACCGAAATAGACGAGATCGACCGGGAACTGCTGCGGCTGCTAAACCGGCGTGCGCGGCTGGCTATGAAGGTTGGGGCTCTGAAGCAAGCCGCGCGATTGCCTTGCGGCGATCCGGATCGCGAGCGTGCTGTGCTCAGCGGCTTGCGACAAGCAAACAC
>JALYXE010000203.1 GCA_030947265.1 Acidobacteriota bacterium | reverse complement strand
TTGAAGCTTGAACTGGAGCGGGGGCGCGCTGCGCTTTGCACCCTTCCCAACCTGAGAGGAGGCTGAAGTAGTGGTTAGTTATGTGGTTGGGTAGTGTTGCAACATGATCTTGGCTAATAATTCTGCGAATTAACTTGCCGAGACTTCGCGACGTTTTATCTCGGTGACGCGTTTGTAGTCCGGATTGAGATGGATCAACCGCCCCCCAACTATCGTAGCTACTGCCGCGCCGGTCATTTGCCGGCCGTGAAACGGAGTGTTACGGCTTTTGGATCTTGAGGTTGAGACATCGAAAACCCATTCGTATGTTGGGTCGAGTATCGTTACGTCAGCGTGGGCGTGTTCCGATAAGTTTCCGCGGTCTTTCAAACCAAAAATCCGCGCGGGATTTGTTGAGCACAAGGCAATCATTCGTTCCAGATCAATCACGCCCCGATGAACGAGTTCAAAAGCTAAGCCCACCGCGGTCTCCAGTCCAGTGATGCCAAAAGGCGCTTGATCAAACTCGAGCGCTTTCTCATCCGCGTGATGAGGAGCATGATCCGTAGCAATAGCATCGATCGTTCCGTCACTTAAGCCTTCATGTAGCGCATCGATATGATCTTGGCTTCGCAAAGGCGGGCTCATTTTCGTGTTGGTGTCATACTCCGAAACGCTTTCATGTGTTAGCGTCCAGTGGTGCGGTGCAACTTCGCATGTGACAGCGAGGCCTGCTTCTTTAGCGCGGCGAACGGCCTCAACCGCACCGCGTGTCGAAACATGAGCAATGTGAATCGATGCGCCCGTAAGTTTTGCCAGCACGCAGTCGCGAATGACATGGACGTCTTCCGCAGCAGCGGGCATTCCGCGCAAGCCCAGTATCAACGACCAGCGCCCTTCGTGCATCACGCCGTCCGCGCTCAAGGAAACATCCTGGCAGTGGTCCACAACCGTCAAACCAAATCCGCGCGCATACTCCATCGCTCGTCGCATTATCCCCGCCGTGGGCACGGGGCGACCGTCATCCGAGACTGCCACGATTCCGGCACTCTTCATCTCACCCATTTCAGAAAGCTCTTTACCCTCGCATCCTTTGGTGATTGAGCCAATCGGAAAGATATTGGCGAGCTGCGCCCGCTGCGCTTGCTCGATGATAAACCTGGTGACCGCCGGACTATCATTGACGGGATCCGTGTTGGGCATCGCGCAGACTGTGGTCCAACCCCCCGCCACAGCGGCCGCAGCCCCGGTCGCTATCGTCTCTTTGTATTCAGCCCCGGGCTCGCGTAGATGTGCGTGGAGATCGATGAAACCAGGCGCCACAATTAGACCCGTCGCATCGAAGACCTCGACTCCTTCCGGAGCCGGTGATCCCGTGTCCAGGAGCCCGGCAACACGGTCATCTTTAATTAGAAGATCTTTTCCGGCGTTAATTCCCTGCGCGGGATCGATGACGTAGCCGTTTGTAAGCAGGAGTTTCATCTACCGCTTGCCTTACCTTTTTTGGTTCCCTTCTCCACGGGCCCGATTTTGTGCTCTTCAACTTCGGTGCGGGTTCCGCCGGCCAGCAGATAAAGTACAGCCATCCGCACCGCAACTCCGTTTGTGACCTGATCCAGAATCAGCGAGCGACTCCCATCGGCAATTTCCGACGCGATCTCAATTCCACGGTTCATGGGACCAGGATGCATCACTATGGCGTCGGGTGCTGCACGCTCCAGGTGTTTCGGGTGAAGTCCAAAGTGGACCGCATACTCACGCAGCGACGGAAAGAATGCAGCGTCCTGGCGTTCACGTTGAATTCTGAGAATCATAATGACGTCTGCGCCTTCGATGGCGTCTTCGATGCGCTTCTCAACTGTCAGCCCGTGCTCAACAAGTTCGCCGAAATCGGCAGGCACAAGCGTACCCGGGCCTGCAACACTAACCGACGAGCCAAGCTTTGTAAGCAAGTGGGTGTTTGAGCGAGCCACACGCGAGTGAAGCACGTCTCCAATGATGGCGACCTTGAGACCGTCGATTCGTCCTTTGTATTCGCGAATAGTTAATGCGTCCAGGAGCGCTTGAGTGGGGTGTTCATGCGCACCGTCACCGGCATTTATGATCGGTGCATTGCCCATCCTCGCCAGTTGGTGCGGGGCTCCAGCCATTGAATGACGCACGACAATACAGTCAGGCGCCATCGCTTCCAGATTTCGGGCTGTGTCAAGCAGAGTCTCACCCTTGCTGACACTGGAGGTGGAAACGCTGATGTTAATGGCATCGGCAGAGAGTCGTTTCGCTGCAATCTCAAAGGAAGTCCGAGTTCGCGTCGAGGGCTCGAAGAAAAGATTGATGACTGTGCGGCCACGAAGCGCGGGTACCTTTTTGATTTCGCGACGAGAGATATCCCGGAAGTTTTCCGCGGTATCAAGCAGGTGGGTTATCTCGCCGGCTTCGAGTTCCCGGATGCCTAGTAAGTGTTTACGATTGAATACTGTCGGCATAAGTGACCTGCTTTGGTCTTTGGTCTTTGGTCTTAGGTCTTAGGTCTTTGATATTTAGTGTCAGTTTCGGTTTTCGCCCCTGCACTCCGTTTGATATCGTCAGTGTGGAGGTCTTAGACTCATCCTAAGACCAAAGGACTAAGACCCAAGACCAATCAGCAAAAAAAAGCGGCCATCGCTGGCCGCTATCATTCAACCCTTTTCTCCCGGTGGTCGCTCAACTATAACTACTCCTTCTTCCTCATCAAACTCCTGGAGCATGACCTTGATAATCTCACTTTTTTTAGTGGGCACTAATTTGCCGATGTAGTCTGCCTGAATAGGAAGCTCACGATGCTCTTTGCCGCGGTCAATTAGCACGGCCAGTTGCACGCGGCGAGGCCGGCCAAAATCAATCAACTGGTCCAACGCGGCGCGGATCGTGCGCCCGGTATAAAGCACGTCATCGATAAGTACAATATTGCGATTTTCAATGTCGCCCGGCAGGTCGGTTCGGTTAACAATTGGCTTGGCTCCCACAGTCGAAAGGTCATCGCGATAAAGCGTTATATCGACAATACCTACAGGGGGGCGGTCGCCTTCGAGATCGGCAATCTTATTCGCCATGCGCTCCGCGAGAGGAACTCCTCTACGCCGGATTCCGACGAGATAAAGATCATCGGCGCCGTGATTTTCTTCTACAATTTCGGAAGCGAGCCGGGCGAGCGCGCGATTGATGCGGGGGCTATCCATGATGCGCGCTTTCTCTACTAAATCCATTTCGCGGGATACTAACAAGAACAGTAAACAGTGACAAGTGATGGGTAACAAGCGATCTTACCC
>JALYXE010000184.1 GCA_030947265.1 Acidobacteriota bacterium | reverse complement strand
TGGCAAGACTTCTTCGAGGGCCGCCTCCGACACGCGCGGCCTGGGAATCCAAAGCGCGTTGACTGACGTCGCAGGACAAAACTCGCCTGCTACTGCCGAGTCCGCGAAGATGCAGGGCCTGCCACTTGCGCGTCTGGCGGGCACGCGAGCTGAGGCCGAGCAAATCGTCAAACTGGCAAAAACGTCTGGCACGCAGGCAGACGTTTGGTTGGACCTTGATGCCAGCGAGGAAAATCTTGAAACGCGTGATGTCAGCAAGTATAGGGTTCTACACATTGCTACCCACGGTTTGTTGAATGCTGAGCGTCCGCAGTTTACAGGTCTGGTGCTTTCGTTGATTGGCAACAAGATGGAAGACGGCTTTTTGCGAACAGACGAGGTTTTCAACCTTCGACTCGGCTCGCCGCTGGTGATGCTTTCGGCCTGCGAAACAGGCTTAGGGAAAGAGAAACGCGGCGAAGGTGTAATGGGTCTGACGCGCGCGTTCATGTATGCGGGAGCACCAACCGTCGGCGTCAGTCTATGGTCCGTCGCTGACAGGTCAACTGCTGACTTGATGACCGACTTTTACAAACGATTCCTTATAGCCTCCGGAACGTCATCGCGTGGGTCATCTTCAAGTACAGCTGGTGCTTCAATGGGCGCGTCAGCCTCGGCAGCCATGCGCGACGCTCAACTCGCAATGATCGCCGGGAAAAAGTACAGCGCGCCCTTTTACTGGGCGCCATTTGTACTCGTAGGCGATTGGAGGTAATTGGATGGGGGTCATTTCCATGCGCGGGGTTACAAACAATGGGAAATCATTTCGTCAAAATTACCGATACGAAATCGTTTGAGGAATGGGCCAGACGTTCGGAAGAGCAGCCGGTGGTGATCTTCAAACACAGTTTGACCTGTCCCATTAGTTCCGCGGCTTACGAACAGATGGCTGAATTCGATGGGGAGGTTGCGCTAATTGAGGTGCAACAGGCGCGCGAGCTTTCCACGGAGATTGAAAACCGGTTAGGTGTAGCCCATGAGTCGCCCCAGGTAATCGTCTTACGCAATGGCCAGGTAGTTTGGAATGCATCACACTTTAGGGTTACCGCTGACGCTGTAGCCGAGGCAGTGCGTGTGGCCGGAGGCAACGGGCAACCGGAGTAACAACAGGCGACGCGACATTCGCGCTCTGCAACGGAAGGATATGATAGAAGCAAGCGAAAGACACGGACTGACGATTGAGCCGCGGGAGATCAAACAGGAAGGCGACTCGGGTCTCCGTATCACCTGGGCCGACGACTGCGTCTGCCAGTACTCCGCCGCTGAGCTGAGACGTGCCTGCCCTTGTGCACAGTGTGTCAACGAGTGGACCGGCCAGAGGGTCCTGAAGCCCGAAGCTGTTTCGGAAAAACTCACCATTGCGGATCTAAATATTGTTGGACGTTACGCACTTAACTTTCGTTGGAGCGATGGACATGAGACCGGGATTTACAGCTTTCGCTATCTACGAGAGTTGGGAGAGCGATAAGTCCGCAGCCCAAAGATAAACGATCAAACATCGAGGACCGCCAACTGTATCGCGTATGAATGAACAAGACTTCTTTAACGAAAAGCAGGAACTGAAAAAGGCGACTTATAGCTGCCCCAATTGTCGCGAACGCGGAGAGTATGACGTGCGCTGGTTGAAGCGAACCAAAAAAGCTGGCCCGCCGCGCGGAGCGAACGAGCAGGACCGAATGCGTTTTCAGAAATCGCGCGACTACATGGTTCGAATCGATGACATGCTCGCATGCAGGAGTTGTCGCCGCCGGTTCGACATCCCCAGCTCCCAATCAGTAGTTTTTATTTAGTCAGTAGTTTTTGTTTGATTTCGCATCTGTCCGCCGCATTGAATCCATCACACTCTCCATTGGAGCTGTAATCATTCTGAGAAACATGCTATCAAGGTGTTGCACTTCAGACTTGAATCCACCTTTGCTTATTTACGGAACCGAAACGGAAATCTGGCGACTCGACATGGAAAGCAGGCAGCCAAGGCAGCTGCTGCAGTCTCAGCCGCTGTTGGAAAAACCGTACGTGCCGGGGAACGAGTGTACGTATTAGTAACAAGCACCTCAGCCAGTCTGCCCGGCCGGGGACCCGCCGTTCAGGGGCGTCGTCACGCAAGGATTATCTGTCCTCACTCAACGATTATGACGTACCAATTCGGTCACTTGGACAGCCGGAGCATACCGCTTGGTGCTTGAAACTCCGGATTTACCAGCTTACGTATCGCTGACCGCCTGTGGCTTACTGTTTGCAAGTAGTAAAGCAAGTGGCAAAACCGGTTCGAACTGCCCGTTGTGGGATGGCAGGCAAAAATCAGGGAACTCTCCTCTAGAAAAGTCGTTTAGTCGAACAAGCACGCACAAATACGTCAGAACACAAGGTTGTAAGAAATGTCAGAAAAGAAAACTATTAAGGTCATAAAGAAGGACCAGCGAACCTGTAAGGAAAAACCCGTGCCTAAGGGCAACACAACAGCCCAAACAGCGCGTGAAATGGTTCAAACTGTAACCAATTGGGTTAATGAACTTCAGCAGAAGCGCCGTGTCGAAACGGCCAATGCCATCAAATTGATTCTTCCGGGAAACCCTCGTCCCAACGAGGTGTAACAACTTTTAGTAGTGGTCCTAATTTGTAACGCAAACTGTTAGTTTGCGATGATTGAATGACATTCAACGTGCGCGCAAGCTAACAACTTGCGTTACAAAACCAAATTAGGGCACTACCCAACTTTTCGCGATCCCGGCGCCCCTACGCGATCAAACACGAATCTTAGATCCGCGTTCCCTGAGAGACTGAGAGTGATCAGTCTCATCAGGCACTGCGTTTAGGTCTGTCGGTAATTCCTGTCCCTGACGGGACGCCGGCAAAAAAAAGCATAGTTTTGATGTAACGCAAACTGCTAGTTTGCGGGGCTTGGAATAATTGACCCTTCTCCGCGTTGGCGCTTCCGGGCTGGATAGCCATTCTGTAAGATACCTGCCGATACCTTCGAACATGACAGCACCAACCGGAAATCCCGAAATGGAAGTTTCGCGGGCCTTCATTCAAAGAGCACGCGAACTTTTGAAAGAGGAGTATCTTCCTAAGATTGAGCGTTGCCTGGAGAAGCTGACTGATGAGCAAATTTGGTGGCGTTCAAACCCGGAAACCAACAGTGTTGGAAATCTGCTGCTCCACATTTCGGGAAATGCGCGCCAGTGGATTGTGTGTGGCCTGGGAGACGAAACTGATAAGCGCGTACGCGAGGCAGAATTTAGAGAACGGAGAATCATCACTCGCGATGAATTGCTTTACCTGCTCAGGGCCACCGTCGTAGATGTGGATAACATTCTCCGGGGTTTCGAGCCGGCGCGGCTTCTGGATAGATACCCGATACAGGGAAACGAAGTGACAGCACTCGCGGCGATCTTTCATGTGACTGAGCACTTCTCAATGCATACCGGCCAAATCATTCTGCTCACGAAGATGTTGGCCAATATAGATCTGGACTTTTACAATTTTTCCACCGGTAAGCCGGTGCACACCTGGCACGAGGCGAAACCGCTTCAGTCAAAGCGCCGGGACACCAACAGCTGAAAGCGACGCCTCAGCGGAAAAGGAGGGGCGAAGAACAAATTGTCTCTTTCACAAATGCGCCTGTCGTGGTTAGTATAGTTAAGCAGTAATCGACCGAGAAAATGACAGGCAAGAATGCCTGTCCTACTCCAAGTCCATGGAGGTCGCATCTGAATGACTTATGTCGTAGCAGAACCTTGTGTGAACTGCCGCTACACCGACTGCGCGCTGGTCTGTCCGGTTGAAGCTTTTCATCTGGATGACGATATGTTGCACATCAATCCAGAAACGTGCATTGACTGTGACGCTTGTGTGCCTGAGTGCCCGGTGGAAGCCATTTTCGCAGAGGCAAATGTCCCCCCTGAATGGTCCCACTTCACGCAAATGAACGCGGAGAAATCGCTGAGTGGTCTACCGACGATCACTGCAAGGCTTGACCCGCTTTGCGAATCGGTTCCGGCATCTCACTAGATGAAATGAGGAAGCGTACAAAGCGGATTCTGGGTGGCATGGCTCTGGCGGCCGGAGCATTCGGAGCAGCTAGTGCATATTTGAAGAAGAAAAAGCGAATGGAGCCAACAGATCAGCGAGCGTCAAGCAACCCCGCCAGCCGTTGGGCGCGCCCCGGAATGACGGTGACATTTCGAGCCGAGTTGATGCCCGGTCGGGATAGAGAGGAACGGACGGCGCGCGTTAAAGAACTTCTGCCCAGCGGTCGCGTCTTATTGCATGAAGTTGCGGGCGAGCATGCGCAGAAAGAGTTTGATCCTGTTAATTAAATGTCCAACGTCCAATTTTCAAAAAAGTCCAATGTCTAACGTCCAACGTCCAAGGTCAGAATACGAAGTTATCGCGGCACGAAGTTGGGTCACGGATGTTGCAGATCGACTTTGAACATTGGTCGTTGGACATCGGACGTTGGACGTTGGACATTGGACATCGGACGTTGGACATTGGACTTTGGACATGGACCGCACCTACCAGTTATAAATTTTGCCGGGATCCATCACGCCCAGCCCCGGAATACGCAAGGCATTGAGTTCATCAATTACCGTTCGGCGATAAGACGGCTTAATGTGTACTGCAAGAATGTCCAGGCCATTGTGATTCAGTTTGCGCAGCTCGCGCTGTAAAGAAGCCGGCGTGAAGTGGCGCGATACCTCAGCGAGTTTGGCCATAGAATCGGGGAAAGATGCTTCAATCAAGAGGGCATTGACCCGCGGCGCGCGATTGATAACGTTCCAAAACTCTTCCGTCTCTGAAGTGTCGGAACTGAAAGCAACAGTGGTTTTGCCATCCGAAACGACCAGGCCCACAGTCGGCACAATATGATTAACCGCTACCGCCTTCACCGTGAGATGGGCAACTCTAAACTCCTGGCCGGCCGGAATCGGAACGTATTGCATAACTGGCCCGTAATCATTTTTCAGTTCGGAGAACCGTGGGTAAACGTTCCAGTTAAAGATGTCCCGCTCAAGCAGTTCAATTACATCCGGCGTGGCGTAGACTCGCACCGGGCTTTTTAGGGTCGGAAAAAGATCGTCAATGAAGATCGGAAGGCTGGCGATGTGGTCCATGTGAAGATGCGTAACAACTATATCGCGTACTTTCTCGCGCTGTTCACGAGTCACAGCTAGGGCAATGCTGCCGGCGTCGACCGCAACGCGCTCGTCGATAAGAAAACATGTCAGGCGTTGTTCTAAGGTTGCATGGCCTTGACTATCAAAGGTGCTTGGTAAGAGTTGAATTCTCACAGATTAGCTCGAGGAAGAACGGGCGTCGCGATGCGCGTTAGTATAAGTCAATAGTCAGAAATCGGCGAACTTTGTTGTCTTGCAGGATCAGTTACCGCAGACGTCTTAGCAGATCCTCCAGCGCCTGCCGGTACGCGGCCTCGCGCTCGCGCGCATCGGTGGCCGAAATGCCGCGGGCTACGCGACTACGATGGAAAGCGAGTTCGCTGGCCATCTGATTCAGTTGTCTACGAGCCTGCCAGTTGCGTACTCCCCCTCGAGACAGTGCATTAAACGAGGCCCCCACGCGGCCGCTGATCGTACCGAGCTGATCGTACTCTTGCTGAGTCAATAGGCCGCCATGAAAGTCGGGCATAAGAAACTCGCGAACAATTTGGCCCTCTCGGCGAAGCGCGAGAGCGATCACGACTAACATAATGAAAAAAGCCGGAATCATTATGAGGATGTACGCAAGGATGAATCCGCCGGGGCCAAAAATTACTACTGAACCATTCCAGATGCTGTGCATTGCAACCGCGGCCATGAGGCCCAGGATCGGCGTAATGAATTTCACTATTGTGCTGCGGGATTGGCGCGCCAGGCCCAGACCAATTCCCGTCAAGCTGGTGAACATTGGGTGAGAAAACGGCGCCAATGCTCCTCGGAGAATAAAAACAACGGTCAGCCCGCCGCCTCCGGCCTGACTTACAGCGCGACCGTAGTATTGAATGTTTTCGCTCATCGCAAAACCAAGGCCTACCATGGCCGCATACACAATCCCGTCGATCACGCCGTCAAACTCGTCCTTCTTCCAGAAGAAAAAGATGAAAAGAATTAAAGCCTTCGAACTCTCTTCCACTATCGGGGCAGAGATGACGGCGCCGAAAGTTTCGCCCGCCCTCATGTCGTGAGTCAGAACTGCCACCGCCAGACCGCTGGCGGTATTGATCAAGTAGGCGAAGAAGACGGCTACCAGCGCTCCCCAAAAAAATGCGGTGGCCAGCATCCAGAATGGCTCCGACTCGTAACGATCAATCCAGAGAACAAGCACCAGGTAAATAGGAACCGGAAGGGTAGCCGATACCAGGCCTATCAAGAGGGCAACAGGGCCGGTTTCGAAGCCAATTAGCAGCAGGACCAACAGTCCAAGAAGAAGAGCGACCAGAGCAGCGACTATGCCGAGAACAATTTTAATTGCGCCCTTATTGCCCGAAGGCTTAATCACCATTGGCGCGGCGATATTTCCAGGGTTCGCTATACGTGGGTCATTAATCATGACGACCTGAGCTTCCGAAGCAGCCTAACAGATCCAGACAATAAGATTGGGACCATTGTGACGCGGCAAAGTATACTTAGACAGCGATTCAAGATCGAGCTTTTGGTGGCCGGGTAGCTGATCATTAATGGTCCAGGTCTCAACGTGCGCAGGTTTGCGCGCGTCCGCCATCAATTGAATAAGTTGCTCCAGTTATCCACGAAGCGCGGTGAGATGCCAGGAAGAGAATTAACTCGGCAATTTCTGTTGCCTGGCCGACTCTCCCGAGTGGGTGGGTTTCTTTCGAATGTTCGAGGAAAGCTTCATACTGTTCTTCCGTCATGCCGCCACGTTTGTGGATTTCGGTAACGACTACGCCGGGATTGACGGCGTTCACGCGCACGCCTTTTGCGGCAAGCTCGAGGGCAGCACAACGAGTTAATTGATCAAGGCCGGCCTTCGAAACACAATAGGCTAGCACGCCCGGAAACGCGCGCAATCCAGTTACGCTCGAGACATTAACAATATTCCCACCTCTGTCAATAAGCGTTGGCAGGGCTTTCTGCATAAGCATAAACACGGCGCGAAGATTGATGTCGAGCATAGCGTCCCAGGCTTTTGGCGACGTGTCTTCAGTTGTTCCAGACGAGATATGACCCGCGGCGTTTACCAGCACATCGATTCCGCCGAAGCGTTCTACCGTTTTAGAGACAGCAATTCCGGCTTCTTCTTCGAGCGACAAATCTACTCGTATGGGCAGGAATTGCGCACCTATGGTATCGATTTGTTCTCTTAACCCGCGTAGAGACGTTTCATCCCTGCCAACAGCAGCTATGCTGGCGCCGGCGCGGGCAAACCGCAAAGCCGTTGCTTTGCCGATTCCCGAGGTCGCGCCGGTTATTAGCAGAATTTTTTCAGCAAACTCTTTGTCCATTCGAGGTTTCCTTTGTAGCCCGTTAGTTAATAAGCTGGCAATCATATATTGACAGTGGAATAGTAAAAAGCTGACTATTATGCGTCTTATGGTCTGGGCGCAACTCGCGTCCCCTTGTTCCCTTTATCCGCAGAGTGACACAGGGCGTTGTTATAGCCGCTTTGTCAGCTTCTGAGAGAAATCGATTGGCTAATAACCCCGCGGATGATTTTTTCCCCAGAGCTGCCCGCTCAAACGTGCGCAGCTCGGGCGAATTGCGACGACGGGCTTCCCGCACGCGGATGCCTTCGAGCGCGGGGTATTTTCTAGCCGCATTCGCGGCTGCGACTGCGTTGTTCTTCGCGCTGTGGTGGATGCTCGTCAGCGGAGGTGACGAGGCTCCGTGGATTCCGGCTGGTCTTGCGGCCAGTGTAGTGCTACTCGTTGCCCTGTCCGCGCGTGAAGTTGTAATGCGGCGCGCGTGGACCCGCTATCTTCTGGACCAGGGAAGCGGGCCACCAAGAAAAACAAGCAGTGGCACGAAAGACGCCTCGGGTAGGTCTCATTCCACGTCGCTCATTTCAGCAGCCTGGCGGACTATTCAGAAGCAGTCCGCAGAAGCTGAATCTGCAGCCAGTCCTGAGTCCCACTTTGAAGTCTTTCACCTTTGTCAGGACTATCTTGCGACAACGGACGATGCGTTGCGATCCAGCAGTCTGCCGGCAGAGAAGAGAATTGCAATCAAAGCAGGGCAGGAACGCGTACGAGCGCTCCAGAAGCATCATTTATTAACCTGGGCCAGAGATTCGTCACGCTTCCTCACCTACGAAGCCCAGCAACGAGCGCGTGCGTCGGATAAGATTGAATCTGCCAATCGCGCGCTTCACTGCCTGGAATCAGCTTTGAAGTTTTATCCCGACGAAACGGAGCTAAACGAATCAAGTGGGGCGATTCGCGATTTTATTGCCTCAGTAAAAGTAGCGCACTGGGTGGAATTGGCGGAGCGGGCGGCGTTCAAAGGCCATTACCGCCGCGCGATTGAGCGCTACAAAGATGCGCTTTTTTATCTGAACCGGGAGACGGTGAAAGAAGATGTAAGGGTTCCGGGTGCAGAACGGATCGAGCGAGAGATCGAGTTGCTGCAGTCGCTTCTACAGGCCCGAAAAAATGGAAAGGCTGAGGCATCCAAAGACGAAGGAAGAACCGATCAGGGAGGGGTGCCGAGATGATCTCTCAGAGATGTCCCAAGTGTCGCAGTTCGCGCGTCAGAAAAGGCTACAAGCCTACCCCTTTCGTCTTTCGCATGGTTGGCATCCATCAACTTTTATGCAATCATTGCAACTTACTGTTCACTGGGTTCGCAATTCCAGGTATTTTGGGAAGATCCAGCCGCAAAAGACGGATACAAAGAAGTTCGAGTCGAACTCAAAGCCCAGTTAGCGGATTGTTCCGTCCGAAAGATTCATAGTTTTGGTTTTCTGAGGCATGGAGGCATCAAACCCTTACGGCGTTACATCTTTGAGAGGTCGCTTAAGTCAAGTTGCGGTTTCTGAGGTTTTTATGAAAAGAAGTTTCTCGTTGGTTGCAATTCTCGTTATTTCTTCAAATTTGGTTTACACACAGGAGCAGCAGAGTAGTTCGCAGGCTCCCAGCCAGGAGTTTTCCCAGGTCTCCACAGTCGACAGTCAGGGAATTAGGAATTATTTGCTTGGTCCTGGTGACATGGTGGACGTTAGAGTTTTCGGACAGCCTGACCTGAACGCTGTGGTCGAGGTGGATAGCGACGGCAACATTAGTTCTTTACCATTCCTCGAGTCCCCAATCCCGGCAAAGTGTCGCAGCGACAAGGACATTCAAAAAGACATTGCGAAGGCTTATGCTAAATATCTAAAAAACCCGCAAATCAGTGTTCGTGTTAGTGAAAGAAAAAGTCGACAGCCCGCCACTGTCAATGGTGCTGTTCGGGTGCCTGCGCGATTGCAGATGCAGCGTAAACTGAGACTCAACGAGTTGATGGCCGTCTCGGGGGGATTTACGGATCGCGCGTCAGGCACAATTCAAATTCTACACACTGAGCCAGTGATGTGTCCGCAGCCGGGTGAGGAAGCGGATGCCGCTCCGATTGACGGGACCAAGATTCCTCTGGAAATAGTAAAGCTCTCAGACCTGCGGGCCGGCAAACCGCAGGCCAACCCGGTGATCCGTCCCGGCGATTACATTCTCGTTACTGAAGCCGAGCCTGTCTACGTAACAGGTAGTGTGATTGCTCCGCAAGGAATTTTCCTTCGCGACCAGCTCACGTTGAGTCGCGCTCTGGCAATGGTGGGGGGCGTAAGGAAAGAAGCAAAGATCAGCGATGTGCGGATCTATCGCCAAAAGCCGGGCGCGCAAGACCAGCAACTAATTCGGGTAGACTACGCCGCCATTAAGAAGAACCAGAAGCCAGATATCTTCCTGGAACCCTTTGACATAGTTGAAGTTCCTGAAGCTGGGATTTTTTCGCCGAGCAGGATAGGACAAACACTCGTTGGCGCCGCGACCGGCAGCCTTTCAAGTATGTTCACTTCTGTTGGTACCGCACTACCCACAAGAGTTATCTATTGATTTGGATCAGCGAATGCCTTTGATGTCTGCCTTAATCGGATCCTCAGACTGGCTCCAATACTTATGGAGTTATAGCGAATGAAGCGCCCAAGAAACGCCGCTGGCGATCGGCGCCGGAGAAGAATGTTCACTGTCCTTTGGACAGCAGTGCTTGCCCTGGGCACGATCGTAATGATCTATCGGGAGATGACGGCGCTGCTTTACATCCTCGCCACTATTGGAGTAACGGCGCTTTTGGTGGTTGTCGCAATTTCTGACTTAGCCCATGCTGAAAGAATATCAACTGACTCACCTCGCATAGATGATTCCGCGGCAATTGGCAGCGGCATAACCTCGACCATGGGTAAACACTGATCCTGATCGACAGGTTAGAATGTTAAAGAACCCCTGGCCGCAGCCGCTTTTGTAAAGAGATTCCTCGCCTGTTTCCACCCAAATTTAACGCATTTCTACCATAAGCACGCGGTTGAAAGTTTAATCGGACTTGTTGCATAATCCGCCTGCGTTCACCTCCCCGGTGAACGAAGTGGTCGCGTGGGGTGAGGACACGTGGCCTTAGGGTGGGGGCTGTGGGAGGCCCCCGCCCGCTTTTTTTGGAAGGCCTTGCCAACACTCTGGCCGGCGGTTTTTTGCCGTTCTCATTTCGTCGCCCAGCATCGGCGACTCGTCACTTTCGAATATCCATGCTCTCGCCTGTGGTCTTACAATTAGATTGTGTGGAAAGCGTTAGCGCGTAAACAACTTGTTGGGTACATCATGGCGGTCGTTGTAATGGCTGCGGCCACCGACGTGCTCAAAATCTTAGGCA
>JALYXE010000165.1 GCA_030947265.1 Acidobacteriota bacterium | reverse complement strand
CAGTGAATCGTGGCGATCTAAAGTGGCTAATAAAAGGATTTCTTAAATGAGTGTAAGAAGCAGCCAGGGTTTTCACTTCAAGAGAAAGCTGTTTGCGACGAGGACGATTATCGCCGCCCTGTTAACCGTCTTATTTATGGCAATTCTCGGCTCGTTTTTAATCGTGTGTCCGACAGCGTACGCCAGTAATCCTGCAGTGTGGCGCCTGGTGTGGGGTGATGAGTTTGATGGTTCCAGCGGTTCGGCGGTTGATTCGAGCAAGTGGTCCTTTGATATCGGCGGCAACGGTTGGGGTAACAACGAACTCGAGACCTATACCAGCCGTACCGCCAACGCGGATCTCGAAGGGGGCTTCCTGGTGATCAAAGCGCTAAAGGAAACTTTCACCGGACCTGACGGCAACCCTCGCAATTACACTTCCGCAAGATTGCTCACAAAGAATAAGTTCAGCCAGGCCTACGGACGGTTTGAAGCGCGTATGAAGATCCCGTATGGACAGGGTATCTGGCCGGCATTTTGGATGTTGGGTGACAACATCGATACTGCTCACTGGCCGAACTGCGGCGAGATCGACATCATGGAAAACATCGGGAAGGAGCCGTCGATCGTTCATGGCACTTTTCATGGTCCCGGTTACTCGGGCGCAAACGGCATAGGTGCGGCCTACGCACTATCCAATGGCCAGAAGTTTTCCGATGATTTCCACACCTTCGCCGTCGAGTGGGAACCGAATGTCATGCGGTTTTATGTGGATGGGCTATTGTACAAGACGCGGACACCCGCGGACCTGCCCGCCGGCACATCGTGGGTTTTCGATCATCCCTTCTTTATTATCCTGAATGTGGCGGTCGGCGGTTACTGGCCGGGGAATCCCGACGTTACAACAGTTTTCCCGCAGCAGATGCTGGTAGATTATGTCCGCGTCTATCAACGCGCTACGCCGTCAAACGTGCCGGTACTGTTTACCGACGAGAACTCTAACCGAGCGCTGGCGCTCGACTCGGTGACGTTTAAGCGCGATCCGTTTTCGGTTAGGAACTCTTACAACTTTAGTTTGGATCACACAACCAGGCTGATGCTGCTGTCGGGCAATCTGGACCTGCAGCCGGGAGATGGTCCATCAATCGTGGCGGCGCAGGCCGATGATGGGAATGGACATTCATACCCGCTCGCAGTGGAATGGGTAGGCAGGCTGCCGAACTTTGATTGGATAACCGTGGTGATTGCCAAATTGCCGGATGATTTATTAAGTGCCAATCAGGCGCTTATCAGTGTCACCGCAAACAATCAATCCAGTAATCAGGTTTCGGTTTCTCTTTCACCTTGATATTGCACGATCGCAGATGAGGAGCCAGGAGGAGACGGGGCATGAATTGCCGAGGCGTTAGTCTTAACAACCTCGCTCGATTTCTGGTTGCCGGAATTTTCTCGCTCTGCCTGGCCAGTTCAACCCTGGCCCAGTGGACGCCAACCGGCCCACCTGCCGGCGCTGGACCACCGCCCAATAATAATCCGAATCTCGACGATCGTGCGCGACAAGCCAACGAAGGCCGGCTGCGCAGTGCGGAACTGGATGCCGCTGCGGAGACAGAGAATGAAAAACACGTTCAGGCCGCCATTTTAAATATGAAACAGGACTTTGCGCGCATTCAAGTGGTTCGCAACGACATAGCGCGTAGTCTCGTAGCCCGGAAGCCGCTCGACTATAACCTCATCGCAAAGCAGACTGCGGAGATAAATAAGCGCGCTAACCGATTGAATATTTACCTGATGGCCCACGTAGAGGAGGACAAAGGGCAAGACAGGACGTACGATTTCAAAGACGGCGAGGTGGTCGGCGCCCTTGTGAAGTTATGTAAGCTAATCGACAGATTTACGGAAAATCCCGCACTGAAGAACGCGGTCACGGTTGACGTCGAGGGAATTGAGAAAGCTAGGGAAGACAAAGCCAAGGCTGATAATGATCTTCTGGCAATCATCAAACTCAGCGGCAGCATCCAAAAGAAGTCCGACAGCCTAAAACCTTCTGAGTAATCTCGTGGCGAACCAGTGCGCAATGGACGTCAACTTCGCGCCGCGAGCGTGAGCGCCGTTCTCATTGCGTAATCATGAACCACAACTCTTGCTTCACTAACTTCTGTTGAACAATATCTCTGGCTGCGATGACAGCGGAATACTTGCCCGGGGGTAGGCCTGTAAGTTTGACGTACTTGGCAAACGTCAAATGAGGCACCGGTTCCGCTATAATTTCTGTGAGCTCGTAATCAAACGGCCTTATAGCCGGCGTACCATCTTTGATCAGCGTGAGGGTAACTCTAACTAAGGGCTTGCCAGTTTGGGCGGCCGGGGCGGCGTTATAAAGTAAGAAGAAGATGATCAAATTATCGGTGGCGTGAAATTCGCGACTTGGCGAAGGGCGAATCAGCCCATGGCCTTCACTGAGCACGTCACCAGGTCCGGCCGATGTTTGCCTGAGCGGATCAGCGTGGCGGCTCAACACGGCCTCCGTTGCCGAGAATTCCGAATCGGCGACCGGCAATACAAGCCGTTGTCTCTTGGCGGCTACCTTCCCTGACAGCCGATCTTTGACGACCAGTTCAATCGTGTAGACGCCGGCTTCGAACTGCATGTCCTGGCGATAAAAGATCTTGTCATTCAATATTGATTGGTATTGCTGAGCGGTCAACCCCACTTCGAAGTTCCCGCCCAGACGAGAAAGAATTTTATCTTCGCCTTCTCTTCGCACTACGCCCAGAACATCGAGCTGCAAACGCTGCTTATCGCCGTTTCGCTCGAACTCCACGGCGCCGGGCGGTATCTCGAACGAGAGGGGCACAACATAGGAGCCTTGCCGAGATCGAAATGAGTTTAACTGCAAGGACAAGGGCAAAGTTGAATGGGCCTCCATCGTGGAAAAGTTGCCCAGTAATTTCATATCTTCAGGTGAAAGGGGAACGACCTGGCTGGGAGGGATAGCGTAGTAGCCCGCACGCGCGAAAACATTTGCGTCCGACCTACTGACTTCGACTTTCACTTTGCGAAAACTGCCGTCGAAGTTTGGATCTGTACTGCGATAAGCGAAGGTGTAGCGTGACCGGATCTCCGCATCTATCCTGTCCAGGCCACCAGCGATGTCATTGGTATTCTTTATGAAATGTCCGCCAGTGTCGTCTGAGATCCGGTACAACAAGTCCTGTTGGCGATTCAAACCTTCTTGTCGAGTGATGTCGAACACGCTTTCGCCAGCGCCCGCCCTTCTCCGACTCTCCATGCTGGTTGCGGCTGAGATATCCCCCAAAGGGGAGGAAGGCACGAGCGCTCCTGACTGCGGAGTGCCGCCTGTTAGTCCGCTCGAGTCAATAATATAAATGGCCACATTCGCGCGATTGGCGATGTCGATGGTGCTTTGCACCTGCCAATCAAGCACCTGAGGCGCGACAAATCCCTGCGAGAACATTACCAGGGTTTTCTTACCAGGAATCGGTCGTAGACCCTCGCAAATTGCTGCCAGCGCAGCCAGAACCGGCCGGCTTTGTTGAACGCTGAGTGCCGATCGAAGCTGAATGTATTGTTCGAGCACGTGCTGTGCGATCAAGGCTTGAGCGGCCGCCGAACCACCGGCTGCTGTGGTGATGGGTTCAGTACCAGCAGGACCACTGGCTAGTTGCTCTCGAAGCGCCTTTATGTTTTCGGTAATGCCACGTTGCTCAGAGGTTTTTGAAACACTGGAACTGCCATAAGCCTTGTCAACGGCGGCGATAAGTTTCCCTTTGTCTTGTGTGAACGTTTGCAACAACTGCAGGCCGCCCGATATGGAAAACAGCGCAACCGAGTCACTGTCGGAGACGCGCTCGCGAATAAACTTCATCATGCCGTCTCGCACGTGTTTCAAATTCGCCGCCTCGGTAGTTTGTCCGTCCAGGACCAAGGAGATGATATTTCTGGGAAGGGCGTTTGGTGAGCGTGGTTTTGGTTGCCCGGAAACGATCGGCCGTTGAACAGCGTCATTGCCGCTGGCGAGGGTGGGGTCGAAAAACTCAATCTTCTGCGGCACCCCATTCTCAGAAATGGTAAAGTCCTTTGCTTTGAGGTCCGTGATGGCCTTTCCTTTCTTGTCCTTGACCATAACGTCAAGGTTTACAAGGTTGGAAGTAACCTTAATCACGTCGCCTTCATCTGCGCCGTTAGTAGTTTTTTCCTTCTCCTGTGATTGAGCGGGCACCACCGAGAGAGAGAGGAAAAAGACCACGATCAAATTCAGAGATAGAACCATCCGGCGCCTGCTGTGCAAGAAATTGTTGCCCGACATCTTTCACCTCACGTTCAACGCCTTTCCCCAGCTGGTTCGTGCAGAGTGAACAACGATCCTTTACTTGACCGCGAACCTGTCTTTAAGACCGCCGATCATGACCTCAAAATCGCCTGGCTCTAACACCGATTCGTTGTTGGCACCAATAAATGATAGGTCCTCCCGGCGTAACCTGAAGGTTAAGGTCCGGCTTTGGCCAGGCGCAAGATAAACTTTTGCGAAGCGTTTGAGCCGCTTGTTTGCCGGCGAGAGCGAGGCGATCAGATCACTAACATAGAGTAACGAGACCTCCTTGCCGGCTCGACGACCGTTGTTTGTGACTTTCACGCTAACGGAAAGCTCGTCGCTTTCGCCTATTGTCTTTTGACTTAGCCGTAGATCGCTATAAGAAAAGGTCGTGTAACTAAGACCATCGCCGAATTCAAACTGAGGTTTGAAAGCCATATTGCCGAAGGCTGTGTCCTCAGTTTCGAATGGCTTGTGATCATAAGTTATCAAACCATTTGACGTGCGTGGGTAGGTGAAGGGAAGTTTGCCTCCCGGATTAAAGTCGCCAAAGAGCACATCGGCGACCGCTGAACCACCTTCATTACCCGGATTGTAAGCCATGAGAATTGCACGCGCATGATCAGCGATGCGATTGATGATTCTCGGTCGCCCCTCCACCAGCACCAGCACAACAGGCTTGCCGGACGCTTCGATGGCCTCGGCAAGTTTCAATTGCGGTTCTCCCAGATTGAGATCCGTTATGTTGCCCGGAGTTTCAGTGTATGAGCCCTCACCTAGACATAACACAACCACATCGGCGTTGCGCGCCGCTGCAACGGCGGCGGGAATGTCCACCTCTTCTTCCTTATCGGTGGGTGTGTTGTTGGATGTTGAGCCGTTGGGTCGGGCGATCTTCGTTCCCGGCACATAGGCTAAATTCGCTGCGCCAATCTTCGCCGCGATTGCCCGACGAATAGTTGGGCGATCTTTCGGGTAGAGTGACTCTTCCGAGCCCTGCCAGACGTAGGTCCAGCCGTTATTAAGCGAGATAAGCGAGTCGGCAGTCGGCCCGGTGAGGAGCACTTTCTTGTTTTTTGATAGAGGCAACAAGTTATCCGTGTTCTTCAGGAGAGTCATTGATTCACGAGCGGCCTGCAAACTGGCCTTCCTCGATTCGGGAGTCCCCACCTTTGATTTGAGGGTGGCGTCGGGCATGGGATTTTCAAACAAGCCCAACTCGAATTTAACTTTTAAGATGCGTCGCACGGCTTCATCAATGCGAGATTGCGGCACCGCGCCTTCCTTGACGAGTGCGATCAAGTTATCGCTGAAGCTGTAATCGCTCGGCACCATGCTCATGTCTATCCCAGCCATTACCGCCATGCGAGTTGCTTCCTTCTCCGTCGCTGCGACTCGCCAGATGCTTACTAGTTTTTTAATGTCCTCCCAGTCGGAGACTACAAAGCCCTTAAACCCCAGCTCATCACGCAGGATATCTGTGAGGATGTGATGGTTGATGTGACCCGGAACTCCATTGATCTCACCCGAGTTGATCATTACTGTATGTGCACCTGCTTTAACCGCTGCGTCAAATGTGGGGAGAAAATATTCGCGTAGGTAGTTTTCAGGAATCCACGCGGGAGTCCGGTCTCGCCCGGTCAGCGGAAAACTATAGCCCATGTAATGTTTCAAGCAGGCGGAGACATGGTCCGGCGAAGAAACGTCAGAGCCTTCCATTCCACGCACGAAAGCTACGCCCATGACCTTCGCCAGGTAAGGATCTTCGCCAAACGTTTCCCAGAAACGCGGCCACAGGGGTTGGCGGCCTATATCGAGCACTGGCGAGAAACTCCAGGGGATACCGGCAGCGCGCGTTTCAGATGCCGTGATCTCTTCCGCGCGCCTCATCAACTCTGGGTTCCACGTTGCGGCCATGCCGATCTCCTGAGGAAACAGGGTTGCGCCCTGTACATAGTTTGCGCCGTGAATTGAGTCAATGCCGTAGATTACTGGTATGCCAAGTCTTGTTTTCTTTGTGGCAACCTCCTGAATCTGTCGGATAATCTCATGCCATCTATCGACCGTAAGAGCCTGATCCGACACGTTCAGAATGGACCCCACACCGTAACGCACAACCGCCTTCTCCAACTTAGCCGGATCGATCCGGATATCCTGATCGTGACCAGTCGAAACCATACCAATCTGAAGCTGGGTCATCTGCCCGACTTTATCTTCGAGCGTCATGCGCTTAAGTAAAGCCTCGATCCTGGATGCGTTGTCGCGTTCCGATCCCGCCGTGCGGACAGCTCTCTGAAAAAACTCGTCGCTATCGTTAACATCCGCGGTTACAGGACCCCACTCCTCAGAAGCAGGTGCCTGCGAGGTCGCGCCGTTACTCTTAAGGAGATTCATGTCACTCGCCATTTGAGTTGCCCAACGTGCTAGAGCAGCATGTGAAGTTGTTACGTTCGCTGCTCTTTGCAGCGCAGGACCAAAGCACATTAAAAGGGAAACTGCCACGAGAGCGAGAGCCGCATTTCTCATCTATTTGGTCGTCCTTAGATAGGGATTCGAAGGAGCAGCGCCATTTTCTTCTATTGGTCGGAGATATAAAAAAGTGAAAATGGAGACAATGTGCATGTTGAGAAGCTTATTCAACGCTTTCAGCGTAGGGATGAATAATAAACTTCGTCCACAGGGTGATACCCTGGGCTGTTTTGCAACGCCTTCGGCGTAAACAACTCGAGTCCTGACACAGACTCGATGTCTTGGCTGTTACATTCTCGCCTCCTTTGGCGCTTCAAACCAGGCGCAGTGTACCTAAACGAACTTGAGACAGACTGGTGCAGGCACGTCAGCGGCCCGGTCGGTAGGCGTAAGTCTTCCTGTTACTGAATCGATCCGCAGCGTGACTATAGTATCGGATTGTTGATTCGCGACCAGGAGAAACCTGCCCGTGGGATCGATTGCGAAATTCCGTGGTGTCTTTCCCTGAGTCGATGCGTGCTCCAGGTAAGTGAGTTCGCCGCTACTCGCACTGATTGTGAAAACCACGATGCTGTTGTGGCCGCGGTTAGAGCCGTAGAGAAACTTTCCTGATGGGGATATATGCAAGTCGGCGCAATCGTTGTGGCCCGAGAAATCTGTCGGTAGCGTGGATACAGTCTGCATTGAGTGCAGAATCCCATTAGCAGCGTCGTAGCTAAAGCCGGTAAGCGTTGAATCAAGCTCCTTAATAACGTAGGCATGTCTGCCGTTGGGATGAAAAGTAAAGTGCCGCGGTCCGGCACCCGGCTTGAGTTCAACCCACGGCTCTTTGCCCGGCGTAAGCTTTCCAGCCCTGGCATCAAAACGGTAGATCAACACCTTGTCCAGACCAAGGTCGGCCGCAAAAGCATAACAATTGGCATGGTCCAGTATAAGGCAATGAGCGTGTGGCCCTTCCTGATGCTCTTTGTTGACGCTCGATCCATGATGCTGCACCACATCTGTTGCCGGATCCAGGCTCCCATCGCGCCGAACTGGAAAGACTGAAACATTTCCTCCTGTGTAATTTGCCACGAGCACGAACCGTCCGGTCCGGTCGACAATCACGTGACAGGGATCTGCGCCTAATGAAGGTTGTTGATTCAAGAAGTTCAAATTACCAGTCGTAGAGTCAATGGAGAATGCGCTCACGGCGCCACTGGATTTCCCGGCAAACTGCCTCACCTCGTTGACAGCATATAAATGGCGTTTGTTCCCGTTGATGGCCAGGAACGAAGGGTTGACTGCCTTCATCGTGTTCAAACGCTTAAGTTCGCCGGTATCCAGATTCATGCGGTAGATATAGATGCCCTCGCTTTTTCCGGATGTATAGGTGCCCACATAAAGGTTGAGCGAGTGATTTCCTTGCCGCGTCATCTCAGCTCCGCGAGAGGCGAAGGCACCGAGTGCAGCAATACTCCCAGCTTTGAGAAAGTTGCGGCGCGAATTGTTACTTTGAGACATCCAAAAGTTTCTCCGCGGGCCGTTTAGATAGGGCACTTGTGCATGATTTGTTCCTAATTTGGGTATTGCATCTTCCCGATTTCGCGCCAGGTGATGAGTTTAATGTGATTCTCCTGAAGTAACTTGCGGAAGGCCTCGCTGGTAAAGAACTGAAAGTCGCGTTGCCGCCAGGCGGCGCCCCAGTCGGGATGATCGGCCGTTGCCGCACGCATCTCTTCATCGTCATAAGCAAGGTGGATGATCATCTCAGTCACACCCGGCTGAATATTCCTTATCGAGTCGGTATAGAACTTGGACCAACCTTCCGCTGGCACGTTTGGCTCAATCGAGACTATTTTGTCTAAGGCAACGTCATTCGGGCTAAGTATGGAAGGCAAATAATCCGTGGAGGCAAGCCACTCCTTTGACATTCTGATGGGCAGCTTATTCTCGCGAGCCACCCGGAGAAGCGTCTCGAACAGCGTCTTATTTTGATAGAGCGTCCCCATATGTGAATCGAGATGCGTGGGATGTATGCCAAATGATCGAGCACGGTCAATCTGAGCCCGAATTTCCGCTTCCACCTCCTTCGGATTCGCATGCGACGCGGCTTCGCTTTCGCTGAGATAAAAATAACCGCCGTTGTCCAACAACGAGGCAACACGATCTCTTGACAGCACCGGTCCCCAACGGTAGGGCGTCCATTCACTCGTCAACGTCAGATGCAAACCCAAATCCGCGTCGGCATGCGTTCGGGCGTACGCTGCTATTTCCGGGAGCCAGGGACAAGGAACCATGATACTGCCCGAGCTGACTAACCCACCCTCGAAGGCTTTAATCGTAGCCGCATTAACAGAGCGGGCCATCCCCAGATCGTCAGCATGCACGATCAAGAGTTTTGCATCGGGCGCGTAACCCAGTCGCTCCTGTAGTGTTTTATTCGTTTTATTCGCGACTTGAAGTCTTGAATGCGACGAGGACGCCTTGCCCAACAGTGCAGAAGGCGCCCAAACAGTAGCCGCGGCTATTAGCGCAAACAGCATCGTTCGGCTCATTAATTTGTCCTCACTGGCTAATTTTCTCGCGCGAAAATTACGTTTCATTGTGCCAAAAGTCAATCAAAAAAGCAGGCCAACGTGAACGTCGTTTCAGGGTAAAAAACTCCTTTACACATAGGGATGTTCAGGTATGATGGTGCGCCAATCACGTCGTTGCCAATGACGGCAAAACCCGAGAAAAAAGAAGCAGACGATCGCCTTCAGAGGCGCTTTGGGCTATTGCAGGCGACCGCGCTCAATATGTCCAACATGATTGGGGTCGGCCCGTTCATCACGATCCCGCTTCTCATGTCCGCGCTTGGTGGCCCACAGGCGATGGTAGGCTGGGTTGTTGCTGTTTTGATCGCCATACCTGATGGAATGGTATGGAGCGAACTTGGCGCGGCCCTACCCGGATCAGGAGGCACTTACCTTTACTTGCGCGAGGCTTACGGTCGGGAGACCTTCGGACGCCTCATGGCCTTTCTCTTCATCTGGCAATTCATTCTGAGCGGCCCTCTTGAAATAGCTTCAGGCTATATCGGATTCGCAAGATATGTTGGATACATCTGGCAGGGAATTACTCCGCGCGGAACGATACTGGTCGTTGTAATTATCGGTATTGTTAACATTGCCCTCCTCTATCGTCGCATCACTTCGATCGGCACGATCACGGTAAGTCTGTGGATCGGAACTTTGCTCACCACACTTGCGGTCATCGTTACGGGTGCAATGCATTTCAGCGCCGCCCGCGCATTCGATTTTCCGCCAGGCGCTTTCAATTTCTCGCTGGGCTTTCTTTTTGGTCTCGGTGCTGCATCGCGCATTGGCGTCTATGACTATCTGGGCTATTACGACATTTGTTACATCGGAGACGAAGTCAAAGATCCCGGGCGAACAATTCCACGCTCCATCATCATCAGCGTGATAGGCGTCGCAGTAATCTACTTTGCCATCAACCTCTCCATCATCGGGGTGGTGCCCTGGAGAGATTTTGTGCCCGCAAACACACACCCGCAATCGGACTTTGTGGTATCAATCTTCATGGAAAGAATTTATGGAGCGAAAGCGGCAACGATATTCACCGCAATGATCCTGTGGACCGCGTTTGGTTCCGTCTTTGCTCTTCTACTCGGCTACTCTCGAATTCCCTATGCGGCAGCTCGGGACGGGTACTTCTTTAAAGTCTTTGGTAGGCTCCATCCGTCAAAACACTTTCCCTACATTTCGCTAATCGTGCTTGGTGTGATTTCGATCATCTGCAGCTTCTTTTCATTGGGAATAGTGATAGACGCGCTGATCACTACCAGGATTCTGATCCAATTCATAGGACAAATCTTTGCGGTCGCGCTTCTTAGGAAACGCGCACCGGAGATGCAGCGTCCGTATCGAATGTGGTTATATCCGTTGCCGAGTATAGTTGCGCTTACTGGCTGGGTCTTCATCTTTGCGACTACGGATTGGGCCATTATTCTCCTCGGACTGGGGACTTTGACGCTCGGCGTAGTCTTTTTCTTTATTTGGTCCTGGTATACGCAACGGTGGCCCTTTGCCTTGCCTGCCGTGATTTCTGCTGATTAACAATTCGAAAGGATACGATGTTGAAACTGCTTGAGACCATCTTTTCTAGTTGGCGTTCGTATTCAAAAGCTCAATGGTACTGTTTTGCAATGTCGACGGGAGTGATTCTGTTGTTAACGGCGAGCGGCCACGCAAAAGTTCATGTCAACCGCAGGGAGGTTCCCAACGCGAAGCTCTTTCTGCAGAAAGGGTGGGCCATTCAGTCATCGGCCGTGGTTAAGGCGAAGGGTGACGCGCTTACTGAAAATTCTTTCCGTCCCACAGCAAATTGGTATCCCGCGGCAGTGCCCTCCACTGTGGTGGGTACATTGGTCGCGAACAAAGCCTATCCGGATCCCTTCTTTGGCATGAATCTGAGGCTGATGCCTGGTTGTAAGTACCCGATTGGCGCAAACTTCTCACTTCTTCCGATGCCTGAAGATAGCCCTTTTCGCAACTCGTGGTGGTATCGAACACGGTTTCGGCTTCCGGCAAGCTATCGCGGACAGGAATTATCGCTTCACTTCGACGGCATCAATTTCCGCGCCAACATCTGGTTGAACGGTAAACGGATCGCAGGGTCAGATGAGATAGCGGGCACCTTTCGCGTTCATGAATTGAACATCAGCGACATAGCCCGCGTAAGCGGAGTAAATACGCTGGCCGTCGAAGTCTTCCCTCAGCAGCCGGACGATCTGGGATGGACCTGGGTGGACTGGAACCCCATGCCACCTGACAAGAACATGGGAATCTTTCGCGACGTTTACATTACAAGCAGCGGTCCGGTTACGCTCAGATACCCACAAGTAATTACTCATTTCGACTCGCCTTCACTAGACACTGCACAATTGACCGTCAATGCGGAGGCACATAATGTGACCGATCATGAAGTTGAAGGCAGATTAAGCGGACGCATTGAGGGAGTCCGTTTCTTCCAACCAGTAAAACTCGGCGCCGGTGAGACGAAGTCAATCACGTTCACTACGGACGAATTCCCGCAACTAAAAATTCAACCGCCCCGCGTCTGGTGGCCCATCCATCAAGGGGCCCAGAATCTATACAACCTCGAAATGGAGTTCGAGACCCGGGGCGGAATATCTGATCGGCAAAAGACCCGCTTCGGTATCAGAGAGATAACGTCGGAACTGGATAATCAAAAGCACCGGCTTTTCAAAGTAAATGGAAAAAATATTCTTATTCGTGGCGGTGGCTGGGCTTCGGATATGTTTCTGCGCTTTGACCCTCAAAGATTGAAAAACGAGTTCGAGTACGTCAAAGACATGAACTTGAATACGATACGGTTGGAGGGTCAATTGCAGCCGGATTACTTCTTCGATCTTGCCG
>JALYXE010000143.1 GCA_030947265.1 Acidobacteriota bacterium | reverse complement strand
TTCATGCTGCTGCCCCCATGCTCATGGCTTTGGTCGCTGAATTAGATCTCTCCTGGGTGATTTCCCTGAGGTCGGCTTGCTTTACAGCGCGGGCCGTGGCCACACCTGCTCGATCACTAAGAAACTTTTGCTGATCGTAGCCCAGCACAATTTCTGTGGCGTTAGCCGGATACATTGCGGCGAGAGGCAAGGCAACGTCGTAAAGCATCCAGCGACCATGGCGCTCATCTTCCTTGATGTGTAACTCCCAATAGCCACGTGCTGCTCTGGACATGCCGAGCCGATCGGCCGCGGCACGATAGTTATCGAATGCCGCAGGAACAGAGATTTCCGTATAGAGCAACCCTCCAACATATCGCAGGTAGAATCGCTTGCGTTCCGAAAGGAGGAAACTGTGATTGATTACTGCCAGTACTTCCCAGGGCACGATTTCGAAGTAGGTCTCGGGCTCAGTATTCATTCCGAGCTCGGAAAGCATTTGGACGAAGAATGACGAATGTTTGCGCGTCAATCTTCCGCCGCCATATTCCTCCACCAGAAGACGCGTCATCATCGCGTGAACCTTGTTTCCTACGCCCCCAAGAGTGCGCGAAAGCTGGCTCGCTTCTACCAGACCATCGAGAGAAGCAATTTCCAAAAGCCGGCGGTAACCAGCGAGTCCCATCTGTTCGCGAAAGTATAGCCCTTCCGCTGATCCAGAGGGCGCAACGTCTTGCTGCGCTCGACGCAGTAGAGCTTCCGAGGGATCTGCGTCCTGAACCGCTTGTAGATTTAGTTGGGAGACCTGCGAAAATTGCCTTAGTTCCGTCAGTTCGCAGGGTTGCCAGGCGGCCTCGATGCGCTTGCGAACTGAGCGAAGATAATCCGAACGTTCGTTGTTGTACCGCCGCAGATCGTCATACCAGAAAAGCTTGAGCCTGTTGATACGGTAAAGGACACGCTGCAGGAAGAGGTGTACGGCGTCATCCGTGGCGGCGCCGTTGTAGGCCGAGTCCATCGCAAAAGCCAGGGCATGCTCGAACTCGAGTGAAATCAGAGGTCGCGAACGCAGTTGCTCATCAAGGTCCTCCAATTCCAGCAACGAAGAAAATTGTTTCTCGGCGTGATCAAAGTTCGGCGGACAATCGTCGATAGTATCGAGGTACCTTGTGAGCCGCGCTGCTGCGTACTCATCGATTACCAGGCTTTCCATGTTTCAACCCCCCGTTGTTCGTTTAATGGATTTAAGGCTGTAACGTCTCTTTGAAAATAATGCTCAGGCACGAAAGACTGCCTTCCGCTTTTCGAAACTCTGAAATATCAAGAATCTCTATCTTGTCGTTGTAGAGTTCCACTAACTCAACTGTGCGTGGTGCGCCCCTCTCAACGAAAATGACTTCATCAATGCGAATCATGTTGGCCGACCACGGCTCTTCTTCTGGAACATGCAACTGTCTAACGCCTTTCAGAGCGCAAGCATCAATCCAATGTGGATTCAATATCAATGTTTCGTCGTCGATGACACCGCAGGCAGTGGTCAGGTGCAATCCGCCCTTGACGGTAACAGGCACTACCTTATAGCCAAAGGGATTTGCGATCTTTGCAAGCGTCTCTATCCCGCGCCCGTTGGTGCGCCGGGATAACCCGACGAAGAGTGTCTTTCCAACCTGCACAACGTCCCCGCCGTCGAGAGTGGCGGGCAGCAGAATGTGCTCAATCCTGCGATATTGCGAGAGGACTTTTTCAACTCCGGTAATTTCACCACGACGGGTTGGCGCGCCCATGCTGGCGACGACACATACCTCGTCGAGAACGACAGCCGTGTCCTGAACGAAACAGCAATCCGGGTAGGAAGTACTGGCCGGCAGCGTAACGACATCGGCACCATACTTCCGCAAAACCTCGCAGTACTTCTCAAGTTGCGACGCCGCTTTTTCGTAATCAACTTTCTCACGGCAGCGGTAGGTCAACTCGCAGGCCGCGATATTCGACGAGACCCCACGAGTGATTGCAGTAGTCCTGTGTTTCTTTTCGCGAGGCTCCCGAATGTCGGATGCCGAAGGCATTACGACCGTGAGGTCTCGTTCCATAATCGCTACATTCGCTAGAGACATTTCTTCCTCGGTCAGTTAAAAGTAGAGAAGCAAAATTCAGCACCGTTACGCGCACGGACATGTGCGGGTAGTGTCGCTTCCGATGACAGTTGTTTACGTAAGATCCCGACTACCTTGATAAAGCAAAGGAAAAAGCAGTTAAGTTTTTATTGCGTCAAAAATTTAGCTTGTTACTTCTCCAACTCTGTACGTCACCGATCACATGTTTGGATGCATATGTAGCTATCCCGTACAACTTCATTGACCCTCGTCTGTTTTTTGAGCAGGAAAACTGCAATCATCGCCGCACAAGGCTTGCATGGTCCAGTCCTGTGCAAGAATGATGCCGCCAAAACGAGCAGTGCGGCGCGATTCAGAAAAAATTTCCTAAGGTGATGTGCCTCGCAAGCGAGGGCAAATGACAAAGCTCAGCGACAAGATTAAGACTGCGTTGGATGAAAGCCGTATGCTGATTCTGGGTACCCAGATTCTATTGGGATTCCAGTACCGCGCTGTATTTGAAAAGGGCTTCGATGCGCTACCCAGGGTTTCTCAGTATCTCAAATTAGTCGGTTTGGGCGTCTTGCTTTTGGCCGTAGCTTTGCTCATGTGGCCCGGTGCGTATCATCGAATCGTTCGCGAGGGGAACGATTCAACCGACGTCCATGACTTCACCAGCACAGTAATGGACGTAGCTCTCCTACCGATTACCGTGGCGTTGGGACTGGATTTTTATGTGTTGACCGGTAAGCTTTGGGGTGCGGCCGGTGGCCTCGTCGTCGGAGCAATCATGGGCGCGATTGCGCTCTTTTTTTGGTACGGCTTAGGGATTATCAGCGGACGCGGCCGGGATCGCTACCCGAATCAGTCGAGAAAAGCAGAAGAAGAACGAAAGGAAGATGCGCGAATGCAGAAGACACCGATTCACAACAAGGTTGAGCAGGTACTTACGGAAGCGCGCGTAGTCTTGCCCGGCGCGCAAGCCCTGCTGGGTTTTCAATTCGCAACGATCCTGCTCGAAGCATTTGATAAGCTGCCGCTAACTTCCAAATACGTTCATATGGTGAGTCTCGTTTTGCTGGGCATTAGTGTAATCCTTTTGATGACCCCCGCCGCGTACCACCGCATCGTCGAACGGGGAGAAGAGACAGAACATTTCCATAACGTCGCTAGTTCGCTGTTACTTGCCGCTATGGCTACTCTGCCGCTCGGGATTTGTGGCGATTTGTTTGTAGTCGTCCTGAAGGTGACGGAATCGATGCTTGCTTCCATCGCGAGCGCTGTGTTAGCCCTCATCGTTTTCTACGGTCTTTGGTTTGGATTTACTACCTATCGCAAAGCGCAATTGAAATCACGATGATTCGAACCTTTGGACCGTTAGTTTTAAACCGTGTTGGTACGGGCCCCGGGCGCGTCTTTTCGTCCCTGGTCGCTGAGCCGTTTGTTCTCGACGGAGGAATATGACCCAGTGGGTATGATCGGTATGGGCATTGCCGCGACGTTTACCGTCGCCCGGCAGGCCCCAGCATCTCCGGAATAACTCCTCCGCCCCTACTTGGTCCTGGCACATGAGCAGCCAGCGGGCAAGACGTTCCTCGAGGTTGTGAGCAGCATTGCACACCGCCGTTTGAGAGACTTGACGTACTAGCGCGTATGTCATGATTGTCGCCGCAGAGATTCGGCGACCACATCGGCATTCCCAAGTCGGGATTACTGGCTGGTCGGCATCCTCCTTGCTGTCGTATTCCTGCTATTGGGAAAGACTAGCTAAACGCGTTGAGTGCGGCCTCTAAACAGACATTCTTCTTTTCGCCTGTACCGGAAAGCTACAACAGCGTGAACTATAACGGTCGAGGAAATCATGAATCTAAAGCTCAAAGACCTAAAAGATCAAACTGTAGTGATCACCGGCGCTTCGAGCGGCATCGGTTTAGTCACAGCTCGATCTGCGGCAAAACGTGGGGCGCGGCTGGTGTTAGCTGCGCGGAGCGAAGAGGCACTCAGGCAAATCGCGGCGGAAATAAATGATGGCGGTGGCGAAGCGATATATGTTCGGGCGGACGTCGGCATTCAATCGGATGTTCAAAATATAGCAGCGAAGGCAAAGGAACGCTTTGGGGGGTTTGATACGTGGGTTAATAATGCCGGCGTGTCTATATATGGGAAATTGACGGATATCGCAGTCGAAGATCATCGGCGATTGTTTGAAACAAACTACTGGGGATTAGTTTATGGGTCACTTACCGCAGTCGAATATCTCAAGCACCGCGGTGGTGCGATCATTAATATCGGCAGTGTTCTTTCGGACCGCGCAATTCCGGTGCAGGGCTCATATTGCGCTTCCAAGCACGCCGTGAAGGGCTTCACAGACGCGCTACGGATGGAACTTGAACACGACGGTCTGCCCATCTCCGTTACTTTGATAAAGCCGAGCGCGATTGACACGCCCTACAAAGAACACGCAAAGAACTATCTGTCAGTGCAACCTGAAAACCCGCCTCCCGTGTACGCACCCGAAACTGTTGCGGAGGCTATCCTTCACTGCGCGGAAAATCCAACCCGCGATGTTTTTATCGGTGCGGGCGGCAAGAGTTTGGCTGCAGCAGGACACTACGCGCCACGAACTACCGACAAAGTGATGGAGTTATTAATGTTTGATCTGCAAAAGACAAACAAGCCAGCGAGAGATCCGGAAGCCCATAGTCTAGACAAACCTTCTGGCCCGTTTGCAGAGCGAGGACATTATGAGGGTCATGTCGCAGAAAGCAGTTTGTACACCATGGGAACTCTACATCCATTTGTCGCAGCCGGTTTGCTGATTGCAGGCGCTGGGCTCGCTTGCGCTGCCACCAGGAGGCTGGACAGAAACGGATTGGCAACTAAAAGTAAAGATTAACGAAGAGTACGAGGAGGAATGAGAAAGATGAGTTTGAATTCAGAAGTTTTGCCTGCAAGTAATCTAGAAAACCGCGGGCCCAACAAGGGTATTAATGTCGGCAGTTTCGAGCGACTCGCTTGCGCGCTAGCCGGTGGCGCACTGGCCATCTATGGCTTGCGCCGTCGCTCAATTGGGGGCCTGGCTCTTTCAATGGCAGGCGCTGCGTTGCTTCATCGCGGCAGCACTGGTCATTGCAATGCTTACCAGGCACTGGGCATTAATATGTCGAAGGACGCCGACGACGACGTGCCGGTGGCTAGAGACGTTCACGTGGAGAAATCCATCATCATCGATAAGACGGCAGAAGAGCTTTATAGCTTTTGGCGGCAATTTGAAAACTTGCCCCGCTTTATGAACCATCTCGAATCGGTGACAAGCCTGGGATTCAACCGTTGGCATTGGGTGGCCAAAGGACCCATGGGCACAAGAGTGGAATGGCACGCGGAAATCTACAATGAGAAACCGAACGAGATGATTGCCTGGCGTTCGCTTGAAGGGGCTGACGTTACGAATGCGGGTTCAGTTCACTTTGAGCGGGCGCGCGGCGAAAGGGGCACCCAGGTAAAAGTCATTCTGAATTACAACGCGCCTGCCGGAAAAGTTACCGCGCTTCTGGCAAAACTATTCGGCCAGGAACCGGGCCAGATGATCGAAGAGGATCTGCGGAGGCTGAAACAAGTTTTGGAGACCGGAGAAATCGCCAATGTGGAGGGTCAGCCTTCCGGACGCGATGAAGGATCCACACCGCTAAACTTGGTTAAGACGTCGAACAAAATGCCGATTGGCGAACATGGAGAAAGTCTCGCGGCGTCATCCAGCAACTAAACAACCGATAAGCGAATGAACCTCGGCAGCGAACAAGGGGGGAATTGACTGTGAAAGCACTTTGTTGGTTCGGAAAGTATGACGTGCGCGTCTATGACGTACCCGAACCGAAGATTCTCAATCCACGCGATGCGATCATCAAGGTTACGACCAGCGCAATCTGCGGGTCTGACCTGCACCTTTACGATGGCTATATTCCCACGATGGAGAAAGGCGACATCCTAGGCCATGAATTCATGGGCGAAGTCGTCGACCTTGGAAGCAAAGTAAAGAACTTGAAGAAGGGTGATCGCGTCGTTGTGCCCTTCATGATTGCCTGCGGCGACTGTTTCTTTTGCAAGAAGTCGCTCTGGTCCGCATGCGATAACTCCAACCCAAATGCAGGCATGGCCGAAAAGCTCTACGGCTATTCCGGCTCGGGGTTGTTTGGATATTCCCACTTGCTGGGTGGCTATGCTGGAGGGCAGGCTGAGTTTGTCCGTGTTCCATTTGCTGACGTAGGCCCGGCAAAAATTCCAGAGGGATTAACGGACGAGCAGGTGCTTTTTCTCTCCGACATTTTTCCCACCGGCTATATGGCTGCTGAAAACTGCAACATCCAGCGAGGCGACACAGTTGCCGTTTGGGGTTGTGGACCAGTAGGTCAGTTTGCAATCAAAAGCGCCTACCTCCTGGGGGCCGAACGCGTAATTGCGATTGATAATACTCCTGAGCGTCTTCGCATGGCTGCTGAATACGGCAAAGCAGAAACCTTAAACTTCGACGATGCAGACATACACGAAAAGTTAAAAGAGATGACTGGCGGTCTGGGACCAGACTCGTGCATTGATGCGGTTGGGTTGGAAGCCCATGGCGGAACTCTCGACGCCATTTACGATCGAGCCAAAGCCGCATTAATGCTTGCGACTGATCGACCACACGCGCTCAGGCAAGCAATCCATGCGTGTCGAAAAGGGGGAACGGTTTCGGTGCCCGGCGTGTACGGCGCATTTCTTGACAAGTTTCCCTTCGGAGCGGCATTCGCGAAAGGGCTGACATTTAAGATGGGACAAACCCACGTTCACAAGTATATTGAGCCTCTGCTTGAAGAAATTCAGCTGGGTGCAATCGACCCATCATTTGTGATTACGCATCGTCTTAATCTGGATGACGCGGCCGAGGGTTATGAAATCTTCAAGAACAAGGAGAACGAGTGCATTAAGATAGTGCTGAAGCCCTGAGGAAACCCAGAGGTCAGAAGTCAGAGAACAGAGGTCAGAGAACAGAAGTCAAAGGTCGGAGCGCAGCGTTCGGAAAAGAAATGAGTAACGGCATTTCTGACCTCTGACCTGTTCTCACGGGGTGCTGGACCAGTTTTCTCTTCCATGTCGCTGGCGACCTCGCGACTCAGTTCTAATCTGTTGGAATTGTTTCCAGTGATCCGCTGTGAGAACCTTCTGTAATCGCTCGTCAGCTTGCCGCCGAATTTCTTCTACTGCCGCACCGATTCTTTTCTTAGCGCTGCAGTAAAAGGCGGACATAGTTTGAGGGCCAACAGAATCGGCCCGCCTGACGACTTGAATTCTAAGGCTCGCTCCAAATGTGGAACTGAAAGTGCTAGGGGTTTGGAAATCATGGCCCGGTCGCGAAGAATGCCGCAAGGAATACAGCCCTGGTGGTTGGCAGATGCCACGGAAACGTGTCCGGCATGTAGTCAGGCGTACGCATATCACACGGAAATTCGTTGCGTGGACTGCGATGGACCCCTGTGCCCAATCTGCGTGCAGGTGACGATTACGCTTCAATTATCTTGTCCGGATTGCGTTGAGTGCGGCGACCCAGCAAACGAAAACCCAGGAAGCAAAAAATTGGAAAGGCAGGGTTCTCGATAATGGCCGCACGCGCGATCTGGAAGGGCGAAGTCAAGATCGGTGGTGCCAAAATTCCGGTCAAGTTGTATTCAGCCGTAGTGGATCGCACAGTCCATTTTCATATCCTCGACGACAAGCACCTCATGAGAGTCAAGCAACACATGGTAAATCCTGACAACGGTGATGAGGTCACCAATGAAGAGATTCAAAAGGGTTACGAAGTCGAGCCGGGAAAGTTTGTAATTATCACGGACGAAGATTTGGAGAGTCTGGAGCCCAAGCCGTCACGCGAAATCGAGATAACCGAGTTTGTTCCTCCCGAGGCTATCAGCCAGCAATGGTACGAAAGACCTTATTACCTCGCGCCGGATGGAGATGAAAAGGCCTATTTCGCCCTCGTGGAGGCTTTAAGAAACCGTGAAAGAGAGGGTATCGCTCGCTGGGTGATGCGGAACAAAGCCTACGTGGGCGCTCTGCGTGCGGAAGACGATTACCTATTGTTGGTCACTTTGCGCAATGCGGAAGAAGTAATTTCGGCGCGCGATCTTCCAAAGCCTGCCGGGCGCGCGCCGACGCAAAAGGAATTGGACATGGCGAAGCAACTAGTCGGGCTTCTCGAAGGGGAATTCAATGCAGCTGATTATAAGGATGAATATCGTGAGCGCGTGATGGAATTCATTGAGCAGAAGGCGAAAGGCAAAGCACCAAGACTGCGCGCCGTGAAATCGAAGCGCAAGCCCGCATCACTCGACAGCGTGCTACAGAAAAGTTTGCAGTCGCTAAGAAAGGAGAAACGCGCTGCCTAAGCGGACAAATAAAAAGAAGAGAAGTAACCAGGATGACGGGGAGCAGGCTGGCCCGCGCCCGTTCTGGTCGGGAACGCTTACTTTCGGTCTGGTGAGTGTGCCCGTGAATCTCTTTCCTGCGAATAAGAGCAGTCGCGCACCATTACGCATGCTTAGCCCCCATGGGGAGCCTCTGTCGCGCAAGTACTATTCCGAGAAAACTGAGCGGGATCTCGATCCAGATGAAATGGTACGAGGTTATGAGTTCGATAAGGGCAAATACGTTGTTATCACCGATGAAGAATTAGAGCGGCTGGCACCAGAAAAAACTCGCGACATCGATCTGAAAGTCTTTGTCCCCGAAGAATCAATTCCGCCGCTCTATTTTGAGCGCGGCTATTTTCTGACCCCCGCGGCAGGCTCCGAAAAGGCTTATAAGCTCCTGGCCCAAACGATGGAAAAAGGCGGTAAGGCGGGACTGGCTAC
>JALYXE010000127.1 GCA_030947265.1 Acidobacteriota bacterium | reverse complement strand
GGTGATGGCCACTGCGAATCGGTTCATGAATGTTTCTCCTTTGAGTTGAGGATGCAAGGTTTCTTACATCCAGTGAGAATAGAACAACATCTGGAATTTCTTGCAAGGCTGGGGAAGGCGAACTAATATCCGGGGCGTTATTGCAAGTTTTCTTACACTCACTCGAAGGGTCTATCTCTCATGAGGATAACCTCACCCAAACTGCACACCTCCCATCTTTCGGCCAACGAAGAAGCACTTCTCAGATGCCAGGCCGCTCTTGAGCTGAAGGACAAGGGCAACTATGAAGGCGCCCGCGAAGCAATGGGACAGTTGTGGACACGCGTCGGAGAGCGCCCCGACATAAAGGGACTTCATGCCTCAGTGTCCGCTGAACTTCTGCTTAGTGTAGGGATTTTGACAGGATGGATTGGTAGCAAAGAAGGAATTGAAGGAGCGCAGGAGGTCGCTAAGAATCTGATCAGCGAAAGCATTACCTTTCATGAATCAATGGGCGACACAAGAAAGGTTGCGGATGCGCGAGTAGAACTGGCCTATTGCTACTGGCGCGAGGGGGCATTGGATGAGGCACGCATCATGTTGACTGAGGCACTCGCAAAACTCACTACCGAAGGGAATACTCGAGCCCGAGCTCTCTTAAGACTGGCCATCGTTGAGTGCTCAGCTTCGAGATATAACGATGCCCTGAGAATCCTTACTGATCACGCTCAGCTATTCAGAAAGATTACTAACCACGCTATCACCGGGGCGTATCATAACCAGCTCGCCATGGTACTCCGAAAACTGGCTACGCTCGAAAGCACAGATGATTATTTTCAACGAGCCATCCACGAATACGAAGAAGCTGATGCGCATTTCAAACTCGCTCGCAATATCGTCTTTCGAGCTAATGTAAAAAACAACGTTGGGAACCTTCTCCGTCAGCTCTCCCGGTTTAAAGAGGCGCACAGGTATCTCGCCGAAGCCCGACGCCTAATGTTGAGCGTCAAAGAGAAAGTAGGAATGGCACAGATCGATGACACTCGGGCGCAAGTTCTAATCGCCGAGAATAAATTCAAGGAAGCCGAGGCGGTAGCGCGTAGCGCGGTTCATGTTTTAGGAAAAAGCGGGCACCAATGTCTGTTAGCCGACGCTCTTACCACGCACGGCATTGCTTTAGCCCGACTCAAGCATACCGAACGAGCTCAATTCACTTTTCAAAGGGCCATCGAAGTCGCTCACCAGGTGGGCGCGCTCAACAAAGCCGGCCTCGCTGCTCTTACTCTGATTGAAGAGTTAGACGAACTTTCGCCCGCCACTTTATCTGCTGCTTACGATCGAGCAAGTGAGTGGCTCTCAGAGTCGCAGAGTCCCGACCTCCTGATCAGGTTGAACGCAGCAGCAAAAAAAGTTTTCGCAACGCTGCGCGGTGAACTGAAAGTGGAGGATGCCACCGAGGCGATTCTCAACAAATCCTGTGATCTGCAGCGGGAAGTGCTGAAGTTTGAAGGGGGGTTGATTCAACGGGCGCTGGCCCAGGCTAACGGCAGCGTTACCCGCGCCGCGTCGCTATTAAGAATGAGCTATCAAGCCCTGGCGTACGTCATTGAATCCAGGCACAAAGACTTACTAAAGGAGCGATCACCAATTCGACGTCGTGCCCGCAGAGATCATAAGCACGAGAGAAGAGGATCGCTTAACACTTGAATGGCCGCAGGAGCACGAAAAGCGGCGTGCTCCTCGGTCCGCGTACATTTTTGTTTCGACGGGGACAAAAGTGTCGCGAAGGCGCCACGCGCTAGGGTGAGCGTGGCGCAGGGGACCGGCACAGGCGCCCACGGTGCCGGTCTTGCTTTTGAGCAACTCTTGAAGATGTGCGACAGCCGGGTCGGTGGTGAAGCTCCCGGATTATCCCAAAAGTTAATAATCCAGCCGCGTGAACTCGCTGAGGACCCTAATCGTTTTATTGCTCGCCGTCCACGCGTTTCACATCGACGATTTCGCCGCGAAAAGTGCGGAGCATCTGCTGGACAACCGGATCCTTTTCCACTGTCTCGCGCAGGCGCTGCTGCTCTCGCCGTTCCGTCTCTTCCTTTGAGGGCGGGATATCGCTTGCTTTCCCGTCTGTGATCACAAACCTTACACCCAGGTCCCGGCTGGTTATCTCTTTGCATACTTCCCGCAGGATTTTTACGTTGTCGCTTTTTGCCAGCGTGTCACGCAGGTGACGCGTGTCGGGCGCGAACTCTATGCACAGCTCGTTGCCCTCGAAGCTCACATGACGCGCGCCATCCAGTGCAGTCACCAGAAACATCTTCCGCATTTTTTCCAGCGAGGTTTTAAGCCTGCCAATTTCGGAGGTGTCGACGGCCAGAATTGTTATTTCCGCCGATCCCTTGCTCTCAACTTTCGCTGCTGAGCCCGGTTCGGAATAAAGCGAGGGGGTTGCCTGCCGGTGTCCGGAGGTAGAGTCGGAGGAGGCCCTTGCTTCACTTTCCAGAGCCGTCCTGGTCGCGGCCCCCGAAAACGCTCCGCCCGAAGAACCCGCGCCTGAAATCCCGACAGTTGTCCGCTTACTAACCGCGGCTTCTGCCCCTCGCGATAATCCCGATGATCCGAATGATCCCGGCGTAGGAAATCCTGGAGGTTGGGAAGTTTGAGTCGAAGACGACGTTTGAGAGAGAGGCGACGTTGCAGACGAGGCGGCTTTTGTTCCCGGCGAGCGCAGTCCCGAGCCCTCGCCAGTTCGCACAGACTCTTCCAGCGCAGAGAGTCTCCCCATCAGTTGACCCAAAGACTCAAGCCGTCGCATCTCCATCAACTTCACCAGGCCGACTTCCACCTGGTACCGGGGATGAGCGGCTGTCCGGAGCAGAGTTTCTGTTTCCGCCAGAGAGTGAAAGAAACGCACCAGATCCGCTTCGGAGAATAGCGCCGCTTGTCTCTTCAGTTCTTCTCGATCACAGATGGCCGACTCGAGCAACTCATCGCTGCCGGAGACGCGAGTAACAAGCAGATCGCGAAAGTGGGCCAGCAGATCACGGCAGAAGTTTCGCAAATCCTGGCCTCGCATCACTACGTCATCAACGACGGCAAGGGCTTCAACAGGCTGATGGTTGGCAATACCATTAACGACTCTAATCAGAATATCCGCGCCGGCGACGCCGAGCGCCAATTCGACGTCTTCCTTCTTAATCTCCGATCCCGCGAAACTAATTACCTGGTCCAGGGCTGATTGCGCGTCACGCATCGAACCCTCGCCCGAGCGGGCAATTTCGCGTAGAGCGTCGTCAGGAATAGAGATCCTTTCCGCTTCAGCAATCAGACGAAGGCGGTCCAAAATTTTTGCTGTCGGGATGGTGCGAAACTCAAATAGTTGACAGCGGGAGAGAATCGTTTCGGGCACTTTGTGCCGCTCAGTCGTAGCCAAGATGAAAACGACGCGCTCGGGCGGCTCTTCGATTGTTTTCAGGTGAGCGTTGAAGGAGTGGGTGGAGAGCATGTGAACTTCGTCGATGACGAAGATCTTGTAGCGATCGCGCGCTGGAGCAAAGCCAATCGATCCGATAATCGTTTCGCGGACGTTATCCACCTGTGTATGCGACGCAGCATCGATCTCCTGCACATCAATCGAACGACTTTCAGAGATTTCCCGGCACGAGGGACAGGCGCTGGGGTCATCCGTGCGACAGGGAGTGGGCGTCGGCGCGTTAGACTTGTGGCAGTTAAGCGCTTTGGCCAGCAAACGGGCGGCCGTTGTTTTGCCCACGCCGCGCGCGCCCGAAAAGAGATAGGCGTGATGGAGCCTTTGATGCTGGATGGCATTGCGCAAAGTGCGCGTGATGGGCTCCTGCCCGGTGACTTCATCAAAAGTCTGCGGGCGCCATTTGCGTGCGATTACCTGGTAAGACATAAGGGAAGTGACAAGTGACGAGTGACAGGTGACAAGCAGTTCAAGTTTTCACTGTTACTCGTCACTTGTCACTTGTCACTATTCGAATTGGCCAGACTCCGGACTTACCCGCAACACACGCGCGCATGGCTACCGTTGCTCCGTTCCCGGCCTGGCGGGATTCACCGGCGCTGCGTTGTGCGGAGCCCGAAGTCTGATAACTTGTCAAAACCAGATGTTAGATGCCGGATGCTGGATGTTAGCTCTCAAACCGCGCGCCGTCTAACATCTGCCCTCTAACACCTGACATCTGCTATCTAAATCTGTGTCTTGCGATGGGCCACCAATCGCAACAGTCCATTAATCGCGAGATGCAGAATCACATAAGCGATTATCGCCACTACAATGGGCAGCAGTAACGTATGTCCCTGATCGGTGCTGGGACTGTTAACGATGCCTCTAAACGGAGCGTAGAAAGGATTGGTAACGGTGACGATAAACTGCACGAACCCCGCGGTGCTGTGTGCTGCCAGTAAGGCCAAAAGGAACCTCATTCCCAGCAGTGCATAAATCAGATAGAAAATGTAATCGATGACCTGCGAGATTCTGGCTGCGCCCCGCCCACGTTCAACCTCCCGCTCTGTGTCGACCACCTCATTGACTGCTTTGGCGCGAAATTGACCTGCCACCTCGTCAATTTTCCGCGCTTCCCCCGGCGGTGGACCCTGGCTCGCGCGGTCTGCAATCTCAGCTTGCACTTCACCTTCTACCTGCGCTTTCACCGACCCGTGTTGCACGGATCGTCTGGCTTCATCAGTTGCTAGTTTGTCGTCCATATCAATATTTTCTCCTGTTGTTTTTTTGCCTTCATTCGCATGGTACAGGACCGGCTGGAAAGTCTGTCCTCTTCATCAGGTACCGTTGAAACCTGTGCGCATGGGGCGAATGTTAGCGCCAGGAAATTTGCCGGTTGTTTTGACTGCATCGAGAAAGAGCTTAGCCTCAGCCAACTTAGTTCCGGCGTAGACAGCCATTATTCTATGCTTATCGCTCACGTTCGTATAGAACAAGTTCTCCGGATCGGCGCAGCGGGAAGTAAAAACCTTATGATCCGGAAACAGAGCCTGGGCTCGCAGGCGCTCGGTTTCCGGAACGAACACATTACAACTGTCATCGGTGACGTTCACGCTTTTGAGAATGATTGCGTAAAACAATTCCGTGTCAAAGATCACTGAATTTGCCGGCACCCTGAATGACAAATCGTTAGGCTGGAAAGTTGCGCTCGTCTTGCAGGCAAGCAACGGGTTACTACAAATAGACGCTTTCTTTGCACGGTGACCGGCCATGGGTGCTTGACCGAAGGCAGGAGTTAGCGCGCCTGCGGCAACGAGCGCAAAGATGAAGGCGGAAGTATGAAGTATGAACAAAAACCCTGGCCCTTTCATAAATGACCCCTCTCGATTGCGGATTTGGGATAGCGGACTGCGGATTCAAAGAATCCCAAATCTGCGTTCCGCATTCCGCAATCTAAAATCAATGGCGGAGAGGGTGGGATTCGAACCCACGGAACGGTTTCCCGTTCACAGCATTTCCAGTGCTGCCAATTCAACCACTCTTGCACCTCTCCAGCATTGCCGATTTCCGATTGCCCATTGCCAATTGGTCCGCTACCCGGATCGGTTTTGCCATAAACCAATCGTCAACTGGAATTTGCAGATCGGCAGTGTTTATGGCGGAGAGGGTGGGATTCGAACCCACGGTGGGCGTTAACCCACTCCGGTTTTCGAGACCGGTGCACTAATCCACTA
>JALYXE010000124.1 GCA_030947265.1 Acidobacteriota bacterium | reverse complement strand
CCCTTGGATTGAACGGGATCGTAAGGAAGCACTGGCTTACATCACGACACAAATACAACAGCTTTTCACTTCCGAAGAACTTTCTCGTCTGTCGAGGGTCGTTATGGTGGATCAGTCTAATCCTGCTGTCGAGGCAATGAACCAGGCAATTAATTGTCAGCACGGTCAAAATGAAGTTTGGGACAGCAATTTCTTCGGTTTGCAGATCAAGCATGCTTACATAATCACCTCACAAAGGCTCAACATGGATGCAGAAGTACCGGCATAGAGTATGCTATTTCAACCCGCGAGTTGATTAGCGTACTCATGGACCTTTCTCTCTTTTCGATTGGAGCTTTGGATAACTTCTGGTAGAGGATGAGTTTGTATGTTACTAAACGACAAATTCGGAATCATCTTCGGGGTGGCAAATAAGCGATCAATTGCCTGGGCCACGGCGCAGGCACTGCATGGAGCAGGCGCCCGCCTGGCATTCACTTATCAGGGCGACAGGCTGAAGGAAAACGTCGAGAGCCTGACGAACGACACGATGCCCGGTTCGTTATTACTCCCTTGTGATGTAACCAAACAGGAAGAGGTCGATGAGACCTTCGAACGAGTCGGGAAGGAATTTGGCCGTCTCGATTTTCTGATTCACAGTATCGCGTATGCGCCTCGGGAGGCCCTGGGCGGCGAATATCTGGATACGAGCCGCGAAGCTTTTCTCACCGCACTTGAAATCAGCGCTTATTCTCTTGCCCAACTAGCGCGTGCAGCGACGCCGCTGATGACTGAAGGTGGCAGCATTGTTTGCATGACTTACTACGGCGCAGAAAAAGTCGTAGCCGGCTACAACGTCATGGGAGTTGCCAAAGCTGCGCTCGAGGCAAGCACACGTTACCTGGCGAACGATCTGGGCCCGCGTAACATCCGCATCAATGCTATCAGCGCGGGCCCTATCCAGACCCTTTCCGCTCGTGGCATTTCAGACTTCTCAACAATGCTGAAGCATCATTCTGAGCGTGCTGCTCTACGACGCAATGTTGAAGCGCGTGAAGTCGGCAACACCGCTCTGTTTCTCTGCAGTTCCATGTCCTCCGCAATCACAGGCGAAGTAATCTACGTTGACTGCGGCTACAGCATCATGGGGATTTGAGGAGACCGATGGCAGACTTAAAAGAGCCGGAGGAGCACCACCAGCCAGGCACGACCCAGGACGAGCAACTGCTGGAGAGTCCTGGCCCGGATGAGTTTACTCACACCGACACGTGGCGCGTCTTTCGTATTATGGGCGAGTTTGTCGAAGGGTTTGACGAGCTTGCTACTCTTACTCATGGCATTTCGATTTTCGGTTCGGCACGCACGCACGCGGACGATCCAGACTACAGAGCCGCCCAGGAGACGGCTGCCTTACTCGCAGGTGCAGGTTTAGCGGTGATTACGGGAGGCGGGCCGGGCATTATGGAGGCAGCCAACCGCGGCGCCTTCGAAGCAGGTGGAGTTTCGGTTGGATGCAACATCGAGCTGCCCTTCGAACAGAGCTCGAACCCCTACCTAACACTTTCGCTGAAATTCAAATACTTCTTCGTGCGCAAGATGATGTTCGTCAAATACAGCGAAGCATTTATTATTTTTCCCGGCGGATTTGGCACGCTTGACGAGCTTTTCGAAGCGTTGACGCTGATTCAAACTCGTAAGATTCGCAACTTTCCCGTAGTGCTGTTTGGATCTCGTTATTGGGGCGGACTGATGGATTGGATTCGCGATTTTGCTCTGAAAGAAAACAAGGTCTCGGACGCCGATCTCCTTCTTCTTCACCTCACCGACTCGCCAAGTGAGGTAGTGGACGTCATTGTCAATAGTCAAAGTTCATTGCGCGATTTCGAAAAGGGATTGAGCGATGAGTATCGCGCGATCAAGGAACCCTAACCAGTCCCTTTCGATCATCCGATATCAGTGGTCACATTAGTGACGCTCGAGAGCCATTGCAAATAGGGAGCAGAGCCGGCGGTGACCGGGAGAGCAACAATTTCGGGAATCTCGTAACTGTGTGCGGCTCGTACCTTGCGCTCAAGCTCCGGGAACTTCATTCTAGTCGTCTTTGCAATAAGTAACACTTCTCGCTGACGCTCGATCTTGCCCTGCCAGCGATAGACCGACTTAATCTTTGACAAGATCTGCACGCAGGCGGCGAGACGCCCTGCCACCAACATCTCCGCTATTCGCTCAGCCTCCTCGCCGCTAGCTGCGGTCATGAAAACGACAATTGCATTTGTTGCGTCCATTGCAATCCAATCTCATTGACCGCCAAGTCGCCGAGTGGGTAAGGGAATGAACGCACGCTGTGGGGTTTGAGGGCGCGGTTGCTGTCTTAGATATTTTTTGGCGCTCTGAGCGCCTTGGCGGTTGCTTATACCTCTAGCATCTTAGTCTTCTTCTGGCACCCCACCCGTCAGCGGAGTAGTATCATCGCCAAAGAAGGATTCGTAGAGTTCTTTGGCGCGATCAAAATCGCGCTCGTCCACGAGAATTACGGAGCCCGGTGATGTGCTCGATAGCAAAGGGGAGAAAGCGTCCGCGCCGCCAGACTGAACAAGCGAGCGAATCCCGTTTTGCGTCAATATGTCATTAACCATTTCCGCTTCCGCCGGCGACCCAAGATTATGAAGCTGGACGAATTTCGCTTCACTCGTATCGTGCATTGCCGTTGCCGACGTCAGCCGCTTTACTAATTCCGAATTGTCGTCGGGGCAACGCGTAATACCAGCTTCGTATTCAGATTCGCAAACAGGACAAAACATAGAAACCCCCATGACAGGTGACAGGTTACAAGTGACAAGTAGAGAATAATGCTTTACTTGTCACCTGTCACTTGTCGCTTGTCACTTGTTACCATCACCTGTCACTTGTCCCTTGTCACTCGTCACTGCCTTTCGAAAGGGAATATCTTCAAAGTGGGTCATTTGCTTGAATGCACGAAAGCGCTCATTAATCTCATCATGAGTCAGCTTCTGCACGCGGGCCGTGCCAAACTCTTCCACGTTGAAAGATGCCATGACGGATCCGAATATCATCGCTCGCCTCATCGCAGCGTCATCCAGGTTTGGTTGACTGGAAAGATAACCCATAAACCCGCCGGCAAAGGTGTCACCGGCGCCGGTTGGGTCGAAAACCGACTCGAGCGGATAAGCGGGGATGGCGAAATAGCTCTCATTGGTAAAAAGAGCGGCGCCGTATTCGCCGCGCTTGACGATCAGAGCCTTGGGGCCCCACGAAAGTATTGTTCGGGCCGCCTTGATCAAATTAGGTATCTCCGTCAACTGTCTCGCCTCGGCGTCATTGATGATAATGACGTCGGCGCCTTTAATCGCTCGCAATAGTGACTCTCGCGCAGTATCAATCCAAAAATTCATCGTGTCTAACGCCACCAGTTCGGCATTTGGAATTTGCTCACGCACTCCGCGCTGGAGATCAGGCTGAATGTTGCCCAGGAAAACCAGACGCGCACTTTTAGACGCCTCAGAGAGTTTTGGTTTGAAGTCGGCAAACACATTTAGTTGCGTATCGAGTGTGTGAGCGACATTGAGATCATAGTCGTAGCGACCATACCACCTGAACGTTTGCCCTTCAGCAATTCGTTCCAGGTCGGTGGTGTCGATGTGGTGAGCGTCAAAGACCTTTTGCTCGTCCGCGCCAAAATCGCCGCCTACCACACCCACGATTCGAACCTCCGTGTAATAACTGGCGGAGATCGAGAAATGAGACGCTGAACCACCCAACATTTTCTCGCATTTACCAAACGGCGTTTCGACCGCGTCAAACGCGACCGAGCCAACTACAAGCAGGGACATATTTTGATTTCAGATTTCGGATTGCCGGGGAACTAAATGACAAATAGTAAATGAGAAATGATGAATGGAAAATCAGTTCATTTTCCATTTTCATTTAATATTTTTCATTTGCCATTTGAATTCACATTTACCGGTTCGCTTCCGGCTTCGCTATAGGACCGCCTAGCGTTTGCAGGTCAACCTCTGCCTGTTTAAGAAAAGAGCTGTTGGGATAGCCCGCCACCAGCCGCGAAAAATATACCCGGGCATCCTGACGGAGTTCCTCACGGGTTTTGTATTTCGTCAGTTGTTTTTCTTTCGGCTGCATGTCTGGAGACATTACGTTCTTGGTCTTTTGCTGTCCTCCTGTCTCTGCAAGGCGCAGGCTACTCTCGCCGGCAATGAAAAGTACTTCGTCCATTTTGGCGAAATTGGGATTGCCCGCATCGATTTCCTCACACCGCTTGAGCGCTGCAAGATAAGCTTTCTTCAACTTGAAGTAGTGACGGGCTACTTCCAGATTGTGCAAAGAATCTTTTTCCAAATCAGAGTCGCGAATCAGGGACGCATCCGGGCCAGTCTTCGCCTTTCCCTGGCCATACGAAGCCGAAGCGGAAACAAACAACGCCGTTACCAGCACAACCAATGTGACCAATACTTTCTTCATAAGTTACCTTTCAGCCGAATAACTAACTTGCCCCTCGACAATCCACCGCAGCGTTCACTCAAGCAGTTCAGAGTTCAAACTTTAGTTTGCGCTTGGAAACTCAGCAAGCTGAAGCTTGAACTCTGAACTACTTGAGTCCTAACGCAAGCTTGGATGCCATTAATCTCAGGAAAGCGCATATTTCTTAACTATTGCGTCAAGTTTCTTTCGTGTCTTTTCCGGCCACAAATGAGGGGCGGTGAAAATCGCATTCTTCAGTGCGGAAGCACATTTACAACTGCGCTCCTGCTCACCCAGGCGTTTGACAGCGTCTTTCATAATAAGCTGAGCGTTGCGGACATTCTTATTTAGATATTCGATCACTGCGTCGGCAGTTACCGCATCGTGTCTTGGATGCCAGCAATCGTAATCGGTGACGAGCGCAAGCGTCGCATAACATATCTCAGCCTCGCGCGCGAGCTTGGCCTCCTGCAGATTCGTCATTCCAATCACACCCATTCCCCATGACCGGTAAACGTGGGATTCGGCCTTAGTGGAAAACGCGGGGCCTTCCATGCAGAGATAGGTTCCGCGCCGGTGTACTTTGACGTCGCTAACTTTGGAAGACTGCTCGAGGACGTCCCCCAGTTCTTCACAGACAGGATGAGCAAAGGTTACATGCGCTACAATTCCGTCCCCGAAAAATGTCGATTCGCGGGCGCGTGCTCGTGTCCTGTCAAAAAACTGGTCAGGTATTACCA
>JALYXE010000113.1 GCA_030947265.1 Acidobacteriota bacterium | reverse complement strand
GATAATGCCAGTTAGAAAAGACGCCGAGATTATTGAGCCCAAAGGCAGACTGGGAGTGCTGCTGGTTGGTCTCGGCGCAGTTAGCACCACTTTCATCGCGGGCGTTGAAGCTGTCAAGAAAGGAATTGGACAGCCCGTCGGTAGTCTGACGCAAATGGGTACAATTCGCCTCGGCAAGCGAACTGACAATCGAGTTCCTCTAATTAAAGATTTCATGCCCCTGGCAAAGCTTGAGGATCTGGTGTTTGGTGCCTGGGACATCTTTGAAGACTCAGCATACGAAGCTGCAACGCACGCCGGGGTGCTGGAGAAGGAGTTGCTGAGCCAACTGAAAGGCCCTCTGCAAAAGATCAAGCCGATGAAGGCTGTCTTCGATCAGACTTATGTAAAACGCCTCAGCGGAACTAATGTGAAGACAGGCGCCAATAAGTTCAAGCTGGCCGAACAGCTTATCAAGGAGATAGCGGAATGGAAGCGTAAGAATCGCTGCTCGCGAGTTGTGATGATTTGGGCGGCCTCGACGGAGATCTTTCTCAAAGAGCATCCGGTCCATAAGACCCTCGAATCTTTCGAAAACGCTATGCGCCAGAACCACAAGGCGATCGCCCCTTCGATGATTTATGCATATGCAGCTTTGAAGTCGGGTATTCCGTTTGCCAACGGCGCGCCAAATCTCACGGTCGACATACGAGCTTTAAGGACGCTTGCGGAGGAAAATAATCTGGCAATCTGCGGAAAAGATTTTAAAACCGGTCAGACATTGATGAAGACCATTATTGCTCCCGGACTAAAAGCCAGGATGCTGGGTTTGAACGGCTGGTATTCAACGAACATACTCGGCAATCGCGACGGTGAAGTATTGGATGATCCGGAATCGTTCAAGACAAAAGAGGAATCGAAATTATCTGTACTCGAATATATTCTTCAGCCGGAAGTTTACCCTCAACTTTACAAAGACTTTTCACACGTCGTTCGCATTAACTACTATCCGCCGCGAGGAGACAACAAAGAGGGGTGGGACAATATAGATATCTTCGGGTGGCTTGGCTATCCCATGCAGATCAAGATCGATTTTCTATGTCGCGACTCGATTCTTGCGGCGCCGATCGTTCTCGACCTCGCATTATTTCTGGACTTAGCTCAGCGCGCGGGCATGAAAGGAATCCAGGAGTGGTTATCCTTCTACTTCAAATCACCCCAAACCGCTCCTGCGCTCTATCCGGAGCATGACGTTTTCATTCAGCTGATGAAACTCAAAAACACCTTGCGCTATCTTCGCGGCGAGGATTTGATCACTCACTTAGGACTTGAATACTATGACTAAAATGAGAACAAAGTAGTGAGGCGTTGGCGATTACAGAGACACCTAATTGCGCGGCGATATTTCGTGAAACCTTTTGGTGAGTATCCGCGCGAAAAGGTGCAATCCACCGGCCTTTCGCCTAGCTCCTCCTCACCTGCGGCCAAACATTAATTGGCAGCGGCGGTCTGACACGAATTGTCAGCGCTGATGCACAAATTTCCCCCGCAACAGCTTCAATTTCACTTCCTCCTCAACATTTTTGTGATGACATTTCAACAGGTGTCATATATATAGCATTGGTTGATGTTGTACGAACGATAGCCATACTTACAATTGGCAAACGCAGCTGGAGAGCCAGGAATCAATGTAATTAACGGATCGTTCCTTGCATTAGAGAAGGCAGGCCAATAACGGCCGAGCCGAAAAGAGCGCCACAGCGGGGCACGCGCTCGCACATGCGGGGAGGACGAGCATGATTTCTGAAACGGAGATAGACCTACTAAACAAAACCATGGGCACAGTCTTCCTGGATCCTGATCAGAAAAGTGCGCACGCCCAAGACTTCGAGGAGCGGCTCTACGCTCGCATCGTAGGACAGGAGCGCGCAGTGCGTCGTATGAGCGGCCTTTACCAGATATTTCTGGCCGGCATGAACCCACCCAACCGTCCGATTGGCACGATGCTTTTCCTTGGTCCGACGGGCTCGGGAAAGACTCGCGTCATTGAAGCAGCGGCAGAAGTTTTGTATGGAGACGCTAATGCGATTGTAAAGATAGATTGCGCGGAGTTTCAGCATTCGCATGAAATCGCGAAACTAATCGGCTCGCCTCCGGGATACCTCGGACACCGCGAAACCTCTCCGATGCTGACGCAGGAGAATCTCGATCGCATGCATACCGACGATCTGAAGCTTTCACTCATTCTGTTTGATGAGATTGAGAAAGCGTCAGATAGTCTCTGGCAGTTGCTCCTGGGCATTCTCGATAAGGCAACCTTAACGCTTGGTGACAACCGGCGTGTCAATTTTTCGTCTTGTATGGTCATCATGACGTCCAATCTTGGTGCCAGGGAGATGTCAGAACT
>JALYXE010000077.1 GCA_030947265.1 Acidobacteriota bacterium | reverse complement strand
GTCCCAGGTTATTCCACCCAATCCGCGATGAAGACATTCGTCTCACCACGTATCTTCGCGTTGCGGTTTGAGGCGAAGACTAACTTCTTGCCATCAGGAGAGAACATCGGGAAACCATCGAATGTGTCGTTGTATGTGATGCGCTCCAGGGCCGTGCCGTCGACATTGATTTTGTAGATATCGAAGTTGCGACCTTTTGGATCATCCATGTTTGAAGCAAAGACTATTCGCTTGCCGTCGGGAAAGAAGTAGGGGGCGAAGTTGGCCTTGCCGTTCTGTGTGACCTGGCGCTTATGAGAGCCGTCTGCGTTCATCACCCAGATTTCCAACGTCGTCGGATGAATTAAATTCTGTTTCAGTAAACTTATGTAGTCTGACTTTTCTTTTTCTGTTTGCGGATGATAGGCACGATAGACGATTTGCTTGCCATCATAGGACCAGAATGGGCCGCCGTCATACCCGAGTTCATTTGTCAGGAGCCGCACGTTTTTGCCGTTCCCGTCCATGGTATAGATGTCCAGATCGCCATCGCGCATCGAAGTGAACACCAGCTTGCCGTCACGCGAGATGGTCGTTTCCGCGTCGTAACCGGGCGTCTTCGTTAACTGTTTGGGATCTGAACCATCGGCACGCGCGGTAAAAATATCGAACGTGGGATAGACGGCCCAGACGTAACCTTTGGAAAAATCAGGTCGCGGGGGACATTCCTTTGCCCCCAGATGCGTCGAAGAATAGAGAATCCTTTTGCCATTGGGGAAAAAGTAAGCGCAGGTGGTACGGCCCGCGCCGGTGGACACTAAGCGCACATTCCCACCGTCCAGATTCATCGTGTAGATCTGGTCACATTCGCGCCCATCGCGAGTCGACTGAAAGATGAGCTGCTTGCCGTCAGGCGAGAAGTAGGCTTCCGCATTCTCTCCACCAAACGTCAACTGCTTAATGTTCTTGAGATGTTTCTCCTGCAGGAGCCTTAACGACTCATCGGAAACCAAACGGGAAATCGAACGGAAAGATCTGCCCGTCGATCCCGTACTCAAAAGAAAAGAAAGCGCGAACAGCCCTCCCAAAAAGATTTTCACTGATTTGGTGTGCATTTAAGTCTCTCCGCGCGCCGTTTAGAAAGGGCACTTGTGCCCGGCCGCGCGAGGCGGACAAGTCCGCTTTCTAAACTACGCGCGGCTGTCGTGCAAAAGTTTCTCGGTGCGCCGTTTAGAAAGGGCACTTGTGCCCCTGCCGCGCGAGGCGGATAAGTCCGCTTTCTAAACGATATTGTCGCTGGAGAGATCTACGTAGTTATAGTCAGTGCTTGCAACACAAGCTGCGCCTGCTCGGCCTGATGAATCGTATAAGACCCCGTAGCCGGGCTCGCGGAGGCGGTGCGGCCGACATATATTGGCCGTTCGCACCGAGGCAAGAGGTTCTCCAGACGCTCGCGAACAAAGGTCCAACCACCCATGTTCTTCGGCTCTTCCTGCGCCCAAACGAGTTGTTTCGCCTGCGGGTAAAGGGCAACCACTTCGCGCAGCCTGATGAGCGGGAACGGGTAAAACTGTTCAAGCCTGATAATAGAAACGTGCGAACCATTCGAAACATTTTCGCCGGCAGACTTTTTGCGCGCTTCAACCAGATCGTAATAGATCTTACCGCTGCAAAGAACAATGCGCTCAACTGCGGCTGCATCCTTGATCTCGCGATCGTCAATCAGGGGTTGGAAGCCGCCGGTTGTAAAGTCACCCAGCGCGGAGGTAGCGGCAGGAAGACGTAGCAGGCTCTTCGGCGTAATAACTATTAGCGGCCGTTCCATGCCGGGCCTGACCTGGCGGCGCAAGAGATGACAGTACTGTGCCGGCGTCGAGGGATAACAAACTTGCAGATTGTTTTCGGCGCAGAGTTGCAGAAAACGCTCCAGGCGCCCGCTGGAATGTTCCGGTCCCTGGCCTTCGTATCCGTGTGGCAAGAGCAAGGTCAAGCGCGAAGTTTGTTTCCACTTGTCTTCAGATGCCGCAATGTATTGATCGATGATGGTCTGCGCGCCATTTACGAAATCGCCAAACTGAGCTTCCCACATCACCAGTGCATCGCGCGCAACCACTGTGTAGCCATACTCGAAACCCAACACACCTTCTTCCGAAAGTGAGCTGTCAAAGACCTCAAACCGCGCTTCCGGCTTCGCTTCGGATCGCAACTCAGAAAGCGGTGTCCACGATTTACCGGTCTGCGTGTCGTACAAAACCGCATGACGCTGGCTAAACGTGCCGCGACCAGAGTCTTGTCCGCTGAGACGCACGCGACTACCTTCGGTTACCAGCGATCCGAAAGCAACCGCCTCCGCAAAAGCCCAGTCAATTGGCATGGCTCCTGAACCCATCTTCGCGCGCCGTGCAAGTTGGCCCACCATCTTGGGATTTATGTTGAAGCCTTCCGGCACTACGGCGATTTTTTCCGCAATACTTTTGATGAGGTCAGCATCTACACCGGTTTCTACCATGGCTGATCCATCGAGTTCTTCAACTGGCACAATCTTTGGTACCGTGTCCTTTTTCGGAGCAACTTTCCGGGCTCGCGCAAGTGCATCTTCATAACGTTTGACGCGCTCCGCTATTAGTTCGTCTACCTCGGTATCGGTGATTACTCCTTCCTTGATTAGCCGCTGCGAATAAAGTGTCCTGACTCCGGGATGAGCTTTCACCCTCGCATACATCAATGGCTGCGTGTAACTAGGTTCATCAGTTTCGTTATGACCGAGCTTCCTAAAACCTACCAGGTCCAGGACGACGTCTTTATTGAACTCCTGCCGATAGTCCAAAGCGATCTGCACCACACGATAAGCAGCTTCAGGATCGTCGCCGTTGATATGGAAGATTGGCAATTGAGTCATCCGAGCAACGTCGGTCGAATAGATGGTTGAACGGCCGGCTTCCGGAGAAGTTGTAAATCCGATCTGATTATTAATAATGATGTGGATTGTTCCGCCCGTGCGATACCCTCTCAGGTTGGCGAGATTCAGCGTTTCCATGACGACCCCCTGGCCCGCAAACGCAGCGTCTCCATGGAGTAGCACCGCCAGGGCGCGGTCTACAACCTCTTCACGAGGTATGTTGAGCCTGTCTATGAAATCGTCCTGTTTGGCGCGCACCATTCCTTCTACTACCGGATCGACGGCCTCGAGGTGGCTGGGATTTGGCGACAGCGTCAACTTAACTTTCTTGCCGTTAGCTGCCTCGCGTTCGCCGACAGCCCCCTGATGGTATTTCACATCGCCTTCGTCGGCAGGAAATGACGGATGGACGGAGCCTTCAAAAGACGCAAAGATGCGCTCACAGAATTTACCAATAACATTTGCCAGCACGTTAAGCCTGCCACGATGGGCCATACCCATTGTGATGTCTTCAACTCCGCGCGCCGCCGCCCCCTCAATCAACTGATCGAGCAGCGGGATAATCGTTTCGCAACCTTCAAGCGAAAATCTTTTCTGGCCCAGATACTTCGTGTGCAGAAACCGCTCAAACTGTTCGGCCGAGATTAGTTTCCATAGCAGCTGTTTTTTTACTTCGGCGGGAACAGGTTCGGGGCTAACAAACTGTTTACGAATCTCTTCGCGAATCCAAATCTTCTCTTCCTTGCTCTGGATGTGGCGATACTCGATTCCAACCTTGCCGCAGTACGCACGTTGTAGGATGTCGAGAATTTCGCGGAGAGTCGCGACTTCGGTGCCGCCAAGCCCACCGGTAATAAACTCGCGATCCAGGTCCCAGATGGTGAGTCCGTAGGTCTGGATGTCCAGTTCCTGGTGATAAAGCACCGGCATCGCATGCAGCGGATCGACGTCAGCAATGAGGTGGCCGCGTACGCGATAGGCATTGATCAATTCTATGACGCGCGTTTCCTTCGAAGCTTGCTCTCTCGCGTGATCTCCGGAGACAAACAGCGAATTGTGATCGACATTCCAGCGCAAGGGCACGTGAGCTATGCCAAGATCAGCAAAGACATCGTCGTAAAAAGTGAACTTCCCAAGAATCAGCTCGTGCACACGAGCGAGGAACGCGCCTGACTCAGCACCCTGAACGATGCGGTGGTCGTAGGTGCTGCTAATCGTGATCGCTTTACTAATACCCAACTGCGACAGCACTTCGGGAGCCATCGCCTGATACTCGGCTGGATACTCAATAGCGCCCGTGGCAATTATTACTGATTGTCCGGACATCAAGCGTGGCGTGGACGAAACCGTGCCGATTGTTCCCGGATTTGTGAGTGAGATGGTTGTTTCCTGAAAGTCTGCTATCTGAAGTTTTCCCTCGCGGGCACGCTTGACTACATCGTCATAAGCCTGGAGAAATTCTGAGAAGCGCAGCTTATTTGCATCCTTGATATTGGGCACCAGCAGGGTTCGGCTTCCATCCTTTTTCGCGAGGTCGATCGCCACGCCGAGATTGATACCTGGTCGCCGCAAACGTGCGGGAGTTCCGTCTACGATGCCGTAAGCATCATTGAGTTGCGGAAATGCATCCAGCGCGCGCAGCAGAGCCCACGCTATCAGATGCGTATAGGAAGCTTTGCCGCGACGGTTTTCCTGAAGATTTTTGTTGATGATCCTACGGTTCTCGTCCAGCAGTTTTACCGGAATTCGTCGCTGCGAAGTTGCCGTGGGAACTGAAAGGCTGGCCTCCATATTCTCCACAATCTTAAGGGCGCCGCCACGAATAGGTGTTGCCTCCACCGAGGTTGCAGGTATTTCTAAAGCTGCTTTCTGCTTCGGCTCCAGTGCAGTTGCCTGTGCGGTTGTGGGCCCGGCTACTCCTTTGTTTCCATCAACGCGTTTAGTCGACCCGCCGTCAGTCTGCGCTGATGTCACACCAGTATTCGTTCGAGATTCTGTTGCCGGGACGCCGGATTCCCCCAGCAATTCTATAAAGTAGGCGCGCCATGATTCGTCAACCAACTCCGGATTGCTGCGAAAACGACTGAGCAAGCCTTCAACGTAAGTCGCATTAGCTCCAAAATTTTCCGCGATCTGTTCCGATATGTCGTTTTTGGCTATCTGAACCAAGTTCTCACCTCTGCTAAGAACGAAGATGCGACAGGGCTAACCCTCGGGTGGTGTGCTTTAAATAATAGCCTACCATCTTCCTCAACCGTTTGCATCCGGCACTGTGAAGATGTCTGATTGATCGTAAACAATTAAAAAGTTCTCGAATTAAGAGCTAGCCGGTGTTATCGTAAGCGGCCAATCCAGTTAGTTTTACGAAAGTAAAAGCAGGTTTATTTGATCGAGGCACCGACCGAACCGCGCGCAGGTTTTAGAACGGCAGTCGTTTTTCTCATGCTGTTTGCACTGCTGGGTGCAATCGTTTTATTCGCTTACTTTGCTACCTTCGAACGTCCTTTGACCACCATCGTTCTAATCCGTCACGCCGAGAAGAACGTCGAGCCGGGAAATGCTGATCCTAATCTCAGTCCGGCTGGGCAAGTTCGCGCACAGGAGTTGGTCAGGATGTTTGGCGACGCCGGCATTGGGGCAATTTATGCCACGCAGTACAAGCGTACGCAGCAAACCGTGAAGCCGCTGGCCGATAAACTTGGAATACCGATTGCCCAAGTAGATGCAAAGAACACAGCTGAGGTGATCAGGCAGATTCGCTCCCGACACAATGGTGAGGTAGTCTTCATCTCGGGCCATAACAATACTGTCCCCGAGATCATCGCAGCGCTGGGCGGTCCACAGCTTCCAATTATT
>JALYXE010000073.1 GCA_030947265.1 Acidobacteriota bacterium | reverse complement strand
CGCCCCATGCGGTCCCGGCAATGTCCAGATGGGCCCATGAAACTCCGTCAGCAAATTCTTTTAAGAAGGCCGCGGCAGTGATCGTGCCCGCCCTTCGTCCGCCAACATTCTTGATGTCCGCAATATCCGACTTAATCTGCTTGGAATATTCTTTATCCAGTGGCAACTGCCAGAACTTTTCGCCGGCCTCTTTTCCTGCCACAATTATTTCATCAATCAATTCCTGATCGGTGCCGAGGATAGCGGCATGAACATCGCCAAGTGCAATAGACACTGCGCCGGTCAGAGTGGCCATATCGATGATTCTTGTTGCCCCGAGTTTCTTCGCATAGGCAATGGCGTCGGCCAGAATCAATCTGCCTTCAGCATCGGTGTTGATAACCTCGATAGTCTTCCCCGTCATGGCCCGCACCACGTCACCGGGTTTTGTAGCCTTGCCTGACGGTAGGTTTTCAGCGCAAGGGACAACTCCAAGCACGGGAATAGGAGGTTTTAATTGACTGATGGCGAGCATGGCGCCGATGACGGTCGCACCACCAGTCATGTCATACTTCATTAGCTCCATGTTCTCGCCAGGCTTGAGCGAGATTCCCCCGGAATCGAAGGTTACTCCTTTTCCTACAAACGCCAGCAAACCCTCCCTCTCTTCGACTCCATTTGGCGGTGTGTACTTCAGCACGATTAGCTTACCGGGCTCGTCGGACCCGCGAGCCACGCTCAGCAAAGATCCCATTCCTTCCTGTTCCATGCGCGCTTCGTCAAGCACATCGATGCTGAGGCCAAACTCACCCGCCACATCACGAGCGCGCTCCGACATTATCGTCGGCGTCATATAAGCGCCAGGCTCATTTGCCAGGTCACGCGTGAAGTTCACCGCTTCACCGATGATTTTGCCGCGTTCAACGCCGCGTTTAAGATCCGTTTCCTGGGCGCCATCTATTACAACAATGAGCCGTTCAATCTCCCTTTTCTCCTTATCTATTGTGCGGTATTTGTCTTGCTCAAACAGCGCCATAATCGAGCCCTGCACCACAACTGATGCAATTTCTTCAGAGTTTCCCTGGAGCCTCGGAACAACAGCAATCGACTTTGCATTTTTCAGACGCAGCGCGCGCACCGCCGTGCCGGCCATCTGAGATACTTGCGCGGTTGTATACTCATCGCGCTCCCCAACGCCGACCAGCAACACTCGCTGCGCCTTAATTTCACTATTGCCTATCAGGTGAAGGTAAACTGTTTCGGCTTCCTTTCCCTTCAGCTCTTCAGAATCAATCACTGACTTAATCGCGCCCCTGGTAATCGCATCAAGTTCCTTAAGAAAGCCATCGTCGGCTTTCTCGTCTTTAAAAATGGCGATTGCCAAAGCCTGAACATCAAGATCGCTATAGGGTCCATTTGTACTTTCAATTTGCATGTTTATTGTTCGCTCCTGCTAGTCCTTCTGAACAAACTCATTATCTATTGCGCTCTTTGAGCTGTGCTCGCGTCTCTCTTTCCACTGTGCGGCGCAGTTCAGTTTCTCGCTTGTCATACATTTTTTTTCCTCTGGCAATGGCAACCTCGATCTTGATGCGGCGGTTCTTCAGATATATGCGCGTTGCCACCAGGGTCATTCCCTGCTTAACCGTCGCCTGGTCCAGCCGCTCAATTTCGCGCCGGTGCAACAGCAACTTTCGCGTTCGGAGCGGCTCGTGATTTTCGCGGTTACCGTGAGAATAAGGCGAAATGTGTGCATTAAACAACCAGGCCTCACCATCGCGGATAGCTACGTAGCCTTCTTTCAATTGCACCCGCCCGCCGAGCACGCTTTTCACTTCGGTTCCCGTCAAGGCAATACCAGCTTCGTATTTGTCCAGGATATGGTATTCGTGAAATGCGGCACGATTTGAGGCGAGCACCTTTTCTTCATTTGCGCTAGGCATATTTAATCAGCGGTGTCCCTCCGACTTCGCCTACTGCCACTTAAAGATGAAATTCCTGAGAAACCCATTAATGGTTTCAGTTGCGAAAAGTAGTTCAGAGTTCAAGCTTTAGCTTGCTGATGGGAAACGGAAGCCTGAAGGCTGAACTCTAAACTTCACTCCCGATCCCCTCGACTCTGAGGGGTCGGGCCATTAGTTCATCGGCCGCGGCACGAACCGGCTTTTCTTCATACAGGACCGCATGAACTTCATTCGTGATGGGCATCTCGATCCTCTTCCGGTCCGCGAGTAGTTTGACGGCAAGCGTCGTTTTCACACCTTCGGCAATCTCATTCATGGCAGACGTAATGTCGTCGAGCCTTCGGCCTTTTCCCAGCTCCTGTCCCACAAAACGGTTGCGTGAAAGATTGCCAGTGCAGGTTAGAACCAGATCCCCCAATCCGGCCAGACCCATTAATGTCTCAACCTTTGCACCTTCAGCGAGCGCCAGGCGCGTCATCTCGGCAAGGCCTCGGGTGATTAATGCGGCAATACTGTTTGAACCAAAGCCCAGTCCGCCTACCATTCCCGCAGCGATCGCCATGACATTTTTTATTGAGCCGCCAAGCTCGGTTCCCACCACGTCGTCGTTTGTGTAGATACGCAGATTTTCAAAACTCAAACCCGACTGGACTAAGTAGCCGGCTTGGCGATCTTCGCTGGCTGCTACGAGCGCCGTGGGGTGCTTGTCAACAACTTCTTTCGCGAACGAAGGCCCCGATAAACAGACGAATCTGGGCCGTAACCTTGCCGGAAAAACTTCCGCAACAACCTGGGACATTCGTTTGCTGGTGTCAACTTCTATTCCCTTGGTCGCACTCACGATGACCGTCTCCGCTCGAAATACTGAGGCTACAGCCGAAAGCAGCCCGCGTGTCGCATGCGACGGAGCGGCGAGTATGACCAGGTCTGTTTCTCGTACGGCCTCTGCAATATCTTTAGTCGCCCGAACATTATTCGGAATTTCAGTATCCGTTAGGTAAAGCGAATTTACATGGTGAAGATTGATCGAATCGACCACCGCCGCGTTCCGAGACCAGAGGTAAACATCATGGCCTTTCCGCGCGGCCATGATCGCCAAGGCGGTTCCCCAACTCCCTGCACCAATGACAGCAACGCGCATAGAAACTAGCAGGAGAACAGAATTGACTGGAACCCAAAGCCAAATTCAACCCAAAGGCTACCTACCACGAGCGCTGTAGGCGCGGAATATAGTAGCCCCGGGCGTAAGCCCTGGGTCCGTAGCCCGTAAAACGGCCAGCCAGCGAAGCGGCGGCAGAAATCTGTTTGCAGAAGATTGCCGCAATCGTGTTCGACGTTCATCACTTTGCAGATTGAACCCGTGATCTATGGGAACGTACGTTCGGTCCCTCGAATTAATCTTCCGATATTCCCCCGATGCGCCAATATGATCAGCAAACCACCCGCCGCGGCCGCGGATATGACAGGTAACAAC
>JALYXE010000070.1 GCA_030947265.1 Acidobacteriota bacterium | reverse complement strand
ACCTCCAGAGCCTGATATCAGAGTTTAATAATTGCCCGAGGCTCACAGGACTGAGTAACCGAGCAATGTTGAAACGAAATTTATAACAACCGTTTTCGAGATCGTCAAGTAAGCACCAACTGGCAATGATGGCAATTCTCTAAAGGAGTAACGATTCAACGTGCAAAGAAGAGCTAAACTAAATACTGGAGCAACTATTATCGCGCTAATCTCGTTGTCCCTGGTCGGGTGCAGCAGTGGAGGAAGTTCGGATAATACAGACAGTTTTGTCGCCGCTTCGGTCAACGGAAAAAACATTATGCTGAAAGACGTTGAGCGAGGTGTCAGTGCGCAATCGGGAGGCAAACAAGCGCAGCTTTCGCAGCTGGAATTGGCCCAGGCGCGGTTGCAGGTACTTGGCAGCTTAATTCAAAGGGAAGTCCTTTTCCAGCGTGCCGACCGGGAAAATCTGAAGCCCACGGAGGATGAGATTACGGCAATCATCAACCAGCAGAAGCAGCAGAGCGGAATGACTGACGATGACTTTCAAAAAAGTTTGACAGCTCAGAATCTGACGATGGCATCCTTGCGCGAAGAAGCGAGAAAAGACATTGCCATTAAAAAACTTCAGGAAAAGTACAGCTCCAAGATTACAGTGAACGATAAAGAGGTTGAAGACTTCTACAACAGCAATCGCGAAAGATTTGTAAGTGCGCGCGGTGTCGCCCTCGCGATGATCGTCGCAGATCCGGCAGACAACTCCTCGCAGGGCGTGCAAAATGACGCGAAGAATGATGCTGAGGCGAAACTCAAAATTGATAATATCTCTCAGCAACTCAAAGGCGGTGCGGATTTCGCCACAGTCGCCCGGGCAAAGAGTGAGGACGCCAACAGCATTGCTAGAGGGGGCGACATTGGTTTTGCGACTGAAGATGATCTGAAGCAGAACGGTTTTCCACCTGAATTGGTCACGCGACTCTTTACTATGCAACCCGGCGATATTACCGAGCAAATTCGATTTAATAGCGGAAAGTGGTATGTGTTCAAACTGGAAGAGAAACGATTGCAGACGGAAAATCTTACGCTTGAAAGCCCGGGCGTCCGCCAGCAAATTACCCAGGCCCTGATAAATCAGCGTAAAGATATTCTTAATGCGGCCCTGCTAGAGGCTGCAATGAATGAAGCCAAGATAGTAAACAACCTTGCAAGCACAATGCTAAACAATCCTAGCAACCTGGGGCTGAGGCCGGCGTCGTCGGGTACTGTCGCATCTCCGACGTCCAGCACCTCCGCGACGACTCCGCAAGCAACCGCTCCGGTCACAAACGCCTCGCCCTCCTCAGCTGCGTCGCCGCCTTCAACGGTAGCAAGCCCGAAAGCTACTGCTTCATCGAAGCCCTAGTTTTGTTAAAGGTTTGCGCGGGTGTAGGAGGCTAGCTCGGCTCCGCACCCGCTTTATTTGGCGCGCGGTGACATGAGCACCCCACGCGGTCTAGCACCCCATCCGAGATGCTCGGCTGGGGACCCCGCGCTGCCCGCGTGGGGACCCCGCTTGCACCGCTTTCCATTATTGGTTACAAGAAAACTGTAGCAAGCGGTTCCCCGGCCGAACAATTCAAAATGTTGTTTCGTCTCTCAGAAGTACACAAGTCTTACGGCACGCAGGATGTTTTGCGCGGCGCATCTTTACAAGTAAATCCCAGCGAACACATTGGGCTGGTGGGACGCAACGGCGCCGGCAAGACAACGATCTTTCGTCTGGTAAATGGCGACGAGACTCCTGATCGAGGCGAGGTCATCCGCGCCCGAGGGACCCGCCTGGGCCTACTGGCGCAACACATCCACTTCGAGGCCGGTTCGACTGTGCACGAGTCTGGGCTCTCCGCTTTTGGACATTTGCAGCAGATTGAGCACGAGATGCATGAGCTGGAACACCGCATGGCCGAGGTAGATGTTGAGCTCGAGAAAGTGCTGGAACGCTACAGTGATCTCCAACACCAGTTTGAGCGCGAGGGCGGATTTGAATATGCGGCCAAGGCTGAATCGATTTTGCAGGGACTAGGGTTCGACCGGGAGAGTTGGTCACTGGAAACTGAAAAGCTTTCCGGCGGTCAACAAAATCGTCTCGGTCTGGTTCGCTTGTTGCTTGCTGAGCCCGACCTGCTATTGCTTGATGAACCGACCAACCATCTGGACGTTGCGGCCGTTGAGTGGCTTGAGGAGTTCCTGCAAATCTATTCCTCGGCTTATGTGGTGATTAGTCATGATCGCTATTTCCTCGACCGCGCATGCAAACGCATTATCGAGCTGGAGAATGGGCGCGCCTCGAGCTACACGGGAAACTACTCCGATTACCTGGTCGAGCGCGAGGAGCGGCGAGAAGCCCAGCAACGTGCCTACGACAACCAGCAGCAGTTGATCGCGAAGACCGAAGAATTCATCCGCCGAAACCTTGCCGGACAAAAAACTAAACAGGCAAAGTCGCGCCGCACAATGTTGCAAAAGCTGGATCGGATAGATGCCGTCCGGGGAGATCAGTCATCAGGCGATTTCCGTTTACAGAAGATCGAGCGAACCGGAAATCACGTTTTAAGCATTGAAGAAGCCGCGATTGGTTACGGTGATGAAGTTTTAGCGCGCAATATATCCTTTGTTCTTCGGCGTGGAGAGTGTCTTGGCATCATTGGGCCGAACGGATCGGGCAAGACCACTTTTCTAAAGACGATTCTAAAGAAGATTCCGCCGCTGGCGGGCGAAGTTCGCTGGGGCAGCAAGGTTGAGGTCGGTTATTACGCGCAGCAACTCGATGATCTCGACGATCGGAATGAGATCATCATGGAATTGCGCAGAGTTGCGCCTTCAAGTGCCACCGCGGGGGAGTTACGCTCGTTTCTGGCCAAGTTCCTTTTTAGAGGCGACGATGTTTACAAACACATTCGCGATCTGTCCGGGGGCGAGAAGGGAAGGCTGGCGCTTGCCAAGCTCATCTATTCGCGAGTTAACGTGCTGGTTCTTGATGAGCCGACGAATCATCTGGATATTCCCTCGCGGGAGGCATTGGAAGAAGCTCTCGATGCCTACGAAGGGACAATACTGACCATTAGCCACGATCGCTATTTCCTCGATCGCATCGCTACGCAAATCCTGGCCCTCAGTGGAGAAGGACTAGCCGAGCATTACGACGGCGACTACACCGAGTATCACGACTGGAAAACGGGGCGAGGCTCATCCGGTGAGCTCTCGCCGTTTAACGAAAACGGCAGCGGTTCTGAAGATCTGTCCAGCGGAAAGCCTGTGGTTCAACCCTTTTCCGAGCAGCCAAAATCTGTTGCTGCGGCTGGATCTTCAAAACAACGCGGGAGGAATAAACCACCACCTTCCGCAGGAAGGTCTCCTTCGATCAAGGTAATCAAGAAGAAAAAAAGCGACGGTCTAAGGCCGGAGCTCGTGGAAGCAGAGATCGCTAAAACCGAAAAAAGGCTAAAGGAAATTTCCGACCAGATGTCGTTGCCAGAGGTTGCACGCGACGCCACAGAGCTGATGAAGCTCGACGAAGACTACAAGCAAACCGAAGTGCGCCTGGCGGTTCTCTACGACCAATGGGAGAAAGCTGCGGCGCAGCTAGAGTGAATGCCGCTCAAGCAGTTTAGAGCCCAAGCTTTAGCTTGCCGCTGAGGAAAGACCACAACCTAAAGGTTGAACTCTGAACTTCTTACCGTCTTCGACGTGTCGCTTGACACTAATTAGGCCCTTTGTTACTTTCGGCCTCGTTTTAGATCCATTGAAAAGCAAATTTAGATAGGCGCGTAGCTCAGGGGTAGAGCACTACCTTGACACGTAGGCGTCGCTCGCGCTTAATACATCCGAAATAGGCGCGTAGCTCAGTTGGTAGAGCGCTGCCTCGACACGGCAGAGGTCTGGGGTTCAAGTCCCCACGCGCCTACCAATATAATCAATGACTTGTGAGGAAAGCGGTCCATGGTGGCCGCTTTTTGTGTCGTAGTTTGTGCCATTACCT
>JALYXE010000262.1 GCA_030947265.1 Acidobacteriota bacterium | reverse complement strand
GCGGACGATCCACCCATACCGGCGCCCGCCGGCGCGACACTATTTGCTGTCAAGTGAAAGCCGATGGTTGGTTTGAAAAAGTGCACCAACTTCGAAATTAGCTCCAGTCGCTCTTCGCGAATGAGATCTTCCATGGCTGCGAGTTCGGTTTCAAAAGCCATCTTGCGATCCCGCGATTCAAGCACAATACGACCATCATCGCGGGTTTTTATTTGACACTGAGCCCGCAGCGAAGTGGCAAAATTGACGGTTGCAGCTCCCGGATGAAAGAGATACAGAGGCCAGATATCGATCGTGCCGCCGGCAAGATCAACGCGCGTGGGAGCGGAAGATTCAATAAGCATTCAAATTCAATCAGTCAGTATCGGGTTTTCCCCTCTTTGGAGTCAGTGTCTTTTTTGATTCCGCGCGCCGAGCAGGTTTGAACGGAATATGGTCCTGAAACTCCTGCTTTAACCCTTGCAGCTTTTCCTGGGCGGCTTGCTCCAGCTCCTGCAAACGTTCGGGGTCGGCTTCTTCAACTTTCTTCGATAGCCAAAAGCGTTCTGCAAAATAAAATCCGGCGATACCAACCACTACAATAACTAAGAGCACTTTGCCGAGTCGTTGAAAGTCGCCAATGATGCCGATGACAGCGCCGCTAAAAAAATATCCCGCCCCGCTCAAAATAAATACCCATGCAAAACAGCTGCCCAATGAAAGTAGCATAAAGCGCAGATAAGGCATGCGGCCGACGCCATAAAATATGCAAGAGGCCCAACGCAACCCGTAGATGTACTTGGAAAGGAAGATCGAGAGACCGCCAAACTTATAGGTCAATCGTTCCATTCGTGGCTTAGCGGCGCGATAAAAACGGATATCGCGAACGCCTTTGCGAAACTCGCGACCGGTGAGGTAGGCAAAATTGTCGCTGGCTGAGCCCCCAAGGGTGCCGGCAAGAAGGACCCAGGCAAAACTGTGGTCACCGAAAAAGTAACTGTGCGCCAGGACGCCGGCCAGCAGAAGCGTGATGTCTCCCTCAATCATCACGAGCAGAAAGACGGCATAGAGACCATAGCGACCGATGAAGTCGTAAAGGAAATTGAGATGCATGTTTGGAAAGTGAGCGGCGAGCGGTCGGCAGTTGCTGTGCGACTGGTCTTACAGTCACCAATCATGCAACAACGGCTTGCTGCTCAGGGCTTACTGCCCACTCGGGCCCTCTTGTTCTTCTTGCGACGGTTTTACCACGAGCACAGGGCACGAAGCGTGTCGTACAACTGCTTCAGCTGTCGAGCCGAAAAGTATTCGACCCAATCCTGTACGTCCGTGCGACGAGACGACAATCAAATCGACATTGCGATCTTTTGCGACGCGTACAATCTCTGAAGCCGCTTCGCCATGAACGATTAATTGCTCTAATTCCAGTCCGGCACACTCTTCACATCCGGCGATTTTTGGCAGTTCACGTTCCGCTGAGTCTTCAAGCTGATCCGTGATATCCGCAATGGGCAAAGGTTCCGTCATGCCCGAGTAACCGACGCTCGGCACCATGGTCTCAATGACATGCACGCAGATTATTGATGCGCCGAACGTACGCGCCAACGACGCGGCGTAAGACAGCGCGTAGTTGGCGCACTCGCTGAAATCCGTCGGCAGCAGTATGGAGCGGATCTGCATGGTTTGGATTGAACTTTGAGTTTTGTACTTTGAGCTTTGAATATCGTTCTGAATCGAAGCGACCCTTGCAAAAACGCAAAGATCAAAGCACAAAGTACAAAATTCAAAAAGCGGATGCGGAAACAAAGTCCAAGCGTGTGCGGTCATTCTACACACAGAAAGACCCGTTTGACAGCCCCGGTACCCTCGATTATGCTTCGGTAGTTCCGCATATGCTAATTAGTTACAGGAAGGTTTTTAGATCGCGATGCCCCCTAAATCGGAGTCGAATTTCATAGGAATAGAGCTTTCCGGGTCAAAACTCTGCGCCGCTACAGTAAACAATGAAGGTGTGGTAAGGGAACGTCGTGAAGCTCAGCTGCAACCTGATGCCCTGGTCGGCCAGGTAGCCCGGCTAGTGAGCGATTTGCGTGACAGCGGGAACAATATCGGCGCTGTCGGAATCGCAATTCCGGGTTTAGTAAACAGGCAAACTGATCGCGTGATTGCTTCAAGAGATCTTCCGGCGACGGTTCGCGAAGATCTGCACGCCGAATTCATGGAAGCAACGGGTTTGAGAGTTGAGCTTGAAAACGATGCGAACGCCGCCGCTTATGGCGAATACAAGATCGGCGCCGGCCGCGGCAGCCGGGACCTTTTCTACATAACTATTGGTGAAGGCATAGGCGGAGCGATCATTCTCGATGGCAAGCTTTGGACTGGCGCATCAGGGCTGGCAGGGGAAGTGGGGCACATTACTATCGATACTGAAGGCGCGGAGTGTCAGTGTGGCAACACCGGTTGCCTGGAGACTGTTGCGTCGGCCCCAAACATTGTACGGCGCGCAAATGAGAGACTCTATCGAGATTCAACCTCATCACTTTCAAAGTTGGCTATGAACAAACACTTCACCGCTGACGATATGGCGCGCGAGGCGAAAGAGGGCGACGATTTTTCGCTGATGATGATCGAACGAACGGGAAAGTACATCGGCACCGGAGTGGCCAGCATAATCAACCTCTTGAACATCGAGCGAATCGTGCTGGGTGGCGGAGTGATGCAGGCAGGTGAATTAATCCTGCAACCAATTATCCAGGAAGCAAAACGACGAGCCTTTCAACCCTGTTTTGAAGCGACACAAATCCTTGCGGCGGCACTCGGACCCGATGCTGCGACTATCGGCGCAGCAATGCTTGCCAGGGACGCCGCTGTTACCTAAGATTTCAGATTTCAAATTGCAACTTCTAAATCTCAGATCTGGGATCTAAGATCTAAGATCTAAGATCTGAGAGTCTGCGATCTATCCTACCTCACTATCTCGCCTTGCGGTGTCTACCCGCCCACCATACTCATAGAATCGGCTGATCTTTTCAACTGCCTCATCGCAATAAAGAGAATTTGAAAAAATTTGGTCATCTGATACAGTACGTCAACACTCAGTTAGAAACAGTTTGGGCCAAGGGGGTTTTGTGGACCGTTCTGTCTACGAGTGGTTGTCGTCTGTCGACAGTAGTTTTTCGTGCAGCCACTGTTCTCTGCGTTCGGCCGCGCGAAAATTTGGTAATGCTGAATTCTATTATTAAGGATTAGCAAAGGCGCGGCGATGCCACAGATTTTTCATCACAGTACGAACGCGCTCGCCAAGCTGACGATCTACGGGGCCATCTTTGTCCTCGTGGCCGCTCTTTGGGTGACTGCGGAATTGAATCGTTCGTCCTGGAACACCGGCCAGTGGGTCGAACGGCAACAACCCGTCCAGTTTAGTCATAAGCATCACGTCGGCGACGATGGATTGGATTGCCGCTACTGCCACACGTCTGTGGAAACAGCCGCCTCGGCCGGTTTGCCACCAACCACCACATGCATGAACTGTCATAAACAGATTTGGGCGGATAGTCCTTATCTCGAGCCGGTTCGTGCCAGCTTTCGCACCGGCAAACCAATCGAATGGATTAGAGTGCACGACCTTCCCGACTATGCTTATTTCAATCACAGCATACATGTGAACAAGGGGGTGGGCTGTTCCACCTGCCACGGTCGAGTAGATCAGATGCCTATCGCCTATCAGGCTTCGACGCTTCAGATGGAGTGGTGCCTGGGTTGTCATCGTAATCCCGAGAAGTATGTGCGACAGAAGGAAAAAGTTTTTGATATGGAGTGGCGCCCCGAAAACAAAACGGACGAGGAAATTGCCGAGGGGAGGTCGCTGCTAAACCAGTATCACATTCAACCGCCGAAAGTGTTGACGAGTTGTTCGACGTGTCACCGGTGATACTCGAAAACTCGAGAAAGCGAGAACAGCCGACGCCAGTCCCGGCGAGTCGGACGCACAATGCAGAACCGTTGCTTTATGAGGTCAGTACCACCACGCGGTAGCGGGTGGGTTCTGGAAAGGAATCGAGCCTGATGAGCATAGTACGACGGACCCACCCGCTACCGCGTGGTGG
>JALYXE010000050.1 GCA_030947265.1 Acidobacteriota bacterium | reverse complement strand
AAGAAAACGAACTTCTCTACGGCAAACTGACTAACTGCAAGAGTGCGTAAATCGGTTTGGGCTTTCGGTTCCATTTCCATTTGATCCAATCCTATGGATCCTATCACCCGAGCTCTAAAACTGTGATAAGCTAAAAGCTCATGACTGGTGAACCAAGCAGAATAAAGACGGAGCCGAGAGGCGCGCTGCGCGTTGGTTTCGCCGCCATCGTGTTATGCGCCCTCGCTTTTGTTGCCACCTTCACGTTTGACGGGGGAAGACTGGGCGTGCTTGCGATGAGCCCGACCAGCACAAATGCCCCAACAGAACGTGTAGTCATCGCAGTCGAAGGGATGTACTGCGATAGCTGTGCAGCCGGGATTAGAGCCATGCTGAAGCGAACTCCGGGTGTTGTTTCCTCGGATGTGAGCTATAAGCAGAAAGAAGCAGTAGTCGAATACGATTCGCAGAAGACCACGCCAGAGAAAATTGTCGAGGCCATCAACAACCTAGGCTACAAGGCAACTGTCAAGAACAAAGGTTGACACTCAGACGGCGCGTGCCAGCCAGGCGAAGTAGAACGCCAGCGCCACGAGCGCGACGCCGCTGACAACTTCAGCAATGCGACGGGCGCGACTCATCCGGGCAAGCCACGCTCCCAACGTTCCCGCAAATAAGCCAAGCAACAGAAAGAGCGCTCCGCGTCCGATCCCGTACGAGAGTGAAAGCGCCGCTCCATAGACGGGGCGTCCGATGGCTGCCGCAACAGTGAGTAATAGCAACAATGGACCAGCCGATGTGGTCACGGTTGCGACAGTATAAGAGAGCCCGTAAAAGAAAGCTCCGGCGATTCCGCCGCGCTTGGTTACTTCAGGGTTGGGCACGTACCGCCGCAAAGTGGAACCAAAGATTGCCGCCAACCCTGAGGCAAGTGAGAAGATGCTCGCGCCTATAGCGAACGCCATGCTCCAGCGTGAAAGCAAACGGCCCAGGTATGCGGCGGCGATACCGAGCACCAACAAGCTCAACACTATTCCACCGAAGAACGACAGCGAGATGAGCACACCACGCCGCCGCCTCATTCCTGCTGGCGCGCTCTCAACTTGAGTGCCGACCAAGCTAACGATCCCTACGCCCGCAGGGAGTGTGCATGGTCAAGTGCTGGTTGAGAGCAAACCGCCGATAGCCGCTACCATGAGCGCTACATATGAGTGTTGCGCGACTGAGGCTGAGACACTATCGATGTAATCAAAGGGATTCATGAGTGCGATAAAAAGGATCGAGACGGCCGAGGAAGGCCGTCTCAACCATCCTGGCCGTCGCACGTGGAGTAGCTGACTTCCCGAATATATTGTAGCAACGGGGAGATCAGTCTACGCGAGCGCTACGCCCACGCCGGATGATCGAAGGACCTTGGCATCCACGCCGCGATTGGCGCAGCATGCGGCCAGCTTCCCGTCAATGACTATTGCCGGCACCCTTTGTACGCCATATTTCTTAGCCTTTGCCGCCACTCCGCGCGCGTTCATATCATGAACTTTGATGTCGGACGAGTCGCAAGCGAGACTCTGCACGAGCTTGATTGTCTCTTTGCAGGTTGAGCAACCAGCGCTAAAGATTTCGATCTGACGTTTCCGTGTTTTTGCCATTACTATTTCTCCTTCTCCAGACTTAAGCTTTCAAGTATCGGGCAGTCACTAGCCGGGCCGCTCCCGCAACAAGTTTCGCTCAACCGAACGAGCGTCTTTTTCATCGCTCGCAAGTGTTGGACCTTCCCCTCGATGTCGGCGATCTTCGCCTCCGCGCGCTTCCGAACATCTGCCCGTGTGCTGCCTGGCGCAATCCGCAAAGCGAGGAGTTCTTTGATTTCCTTTAGCGAGAAGCCCAGTTCCTGTGCCCGCTTGATGAATCGAACACGACGTACACTCTCCGGTGAGAATTGCCGATAGCCAGCGCCCGAACGCGGCGGCTTTGGCAGCAGTCCCACTCGTTCATAGTAAACGAATGGTTTTCCTGGTTCACGCCACCGCACTTGGCCAGCTCACTCGTGGTGATGTGGTCGCTTCTGTTCATCTCAGTGATACTGTACACCCTGTACTTAGGTACAGAGTCAAGCGTTGTTAGCTGCCAAACTGCTTGCAAGTCTAGAGGAAGTGAAGATCCCTCATAATTCGGCGTGCTGATTAACTCAGAATACATCCAGCGAAAATGCTAAACAACCGACGCAAATCCCGCGCTCACTAGAGCGAGTTTTTCTGAATTCCTGCGTTACGAGGCTGCGCTCAAGGGCGAACTGATGTTCGCTCGTTGAGCGCGATTGCGAATGTTTGTCAGAATCCGTTTACCTTTTCAGACGGCGCACAAAGGCAACGAGGCCGTTGATCTGCGTCTCTGAAAGCTTTTTCCGAAATGCCGGCATTTTGCCTTTGCCATTGGAGATAGAATTGAAGAGTCGCTCGTCACTTACTCCACTCTGCCACTTTGCATCGGTCAGATTTCGCGCGTGATTGAACTTTGCCTTGAACGTCTTAGCCTGACCATCCTTTCCATGACAGGTATCGCAATGCTTGTCGAATAGAACGCTTACATCAACAGTCTTCGGCTGCGAAGTATTCTTCTGACTCGTGGCGTTTGCGGAATACCCTGCGTGAAGGAAAGCGAGTGTGCAACCTAATCCCAACGCGGTGAGGGCACCTCGCAGTACTATTGTTTTCATTTTCTTTGCCTCCGCTTCCTTGAGACTAGAGAATTCAATTGACCATTAAAAAGAATCTGACTGTTTTCATGAGAATCCGGAATTAAAGAAATCGTTGCTCAATCACCTGGCTCATTTGGCTTTCTCCAGCAGCTTGTGGGCTTCCGCTACAGCCTCTTTGTATTCAGGCAGGTAATTTTGATCGGGCGTCATGGAGATGATTGAATTGAGTTGCTGACGCGCGTCGGCCGTGCGCCCGACCTTCAGATAAGCTTCAGCCAGGTGCAAGTGCAGG
>JALYXE010000038.1 GCA_030947265.1 Acidobacteriota bacterium | reverse complement strand
CATCTGGGCTTGCCCAAACTCGCATACCACGGGGGAAGAGCTGGGGTGGTCAGCAACGAGCCGAGCGCTGCGGCCCCAAGGCAGACTGCAATGCAAACAATTAGTCGCATAGACGATTGGGTCGGGTCTTTCTAATCTCGCAAGTCAGTCCCGCGCATAATCGAAGGCGATCTCACGAAAAAGTTCTTTCACACGAAGATGCTCGCCGATTAGTTGCAGGAGTTCGATTTTGATTGTGGAAAAGACTCCTGAGCGTCCGCGATCTGCCGGGGAATGTCTTCTGCCACGTGACCACCAGAGGATGAGAACAGCGGTAAGACGCTGAGGTTGGAACTTGCCGTCTTGCGCCGCTTCCCGCGCTATATCGGCGAGCGAGCGACGTGAGACCTTTATGTAAGCAAGGCGCAATTGTTCGCACCATGACGCTCTGTCAGAGAAGAAGGGGCCCTGTTCAGATGATGAACAGGGCCCGCTGACACGCCTTGAGGACCTACTTTGGCAGAACAATTGAGTCGATCACGTGAATGACCCCGTTGCTGCATAGGATGTCAGTCTTGATCACTTTGGCGTTGTCGACCATTACCGTGCCACCGTTGACGCTGATGGCCAGCGACTGACCGTTTACTGTCTTGGCTGAGCTCATTTTGGTTACTTGAGACGCCAAATCCCTTCCCGGTAGCACGTGGTAGGTCAGGATGGCGACAAGCTTTTCCTTGTTCTCCGGCTTCAGCAAATCTTCCACCGTTCCTGCAGGCAATTTTGCGAATGCCTCATCTGTGGGAGCAAAGACCGTGAAAGGGCCCTTGCCCTTCAGAGTATCCACAAGACCCGCCGCCTGAAGTGCTGCAGCCAGAGTCTTGAATGAGCCTGCCGCCACTGCGGTGTCAACGATGTCTTTGGTCGGGGCCGCTTGGGGACGTGCAAATACTCCCAGCGACAACGACAAAGTTACCCCGATAACGGCGGTAATGAATGTTGCACTTATACTTTTTTTTGAACTTCTTAGCATTTTTATCTCCTCGATTTGTTTCGTTCTGAAATTTTGCTGCGTTTCTTGCTCCAAGACTTAGTTGTAACGCTGGCCCTCACCGTGAATGCTGGAGTGACGGCGAAACATGCCACCGCTGTTGAATAGCCTTGAAGCTGACGCCCTGGTAGATGCCTGCCAAACCAACCAAGCCGTAAACGATGGCACTGAGTGTTGAAACCTGGCCGAACTTCATTCCGAAGATCGCCGCGACCAAGTCGAAATGCGCGACGGCTACTAATCCCCAGTTAAGGGCTCCAACCACGACAAGAACGGCCGCAAGAACATCGAGTTTTTTCATGATCACTTTCCTCCACAATTTAGTTGAATTTCGTTGACTACATGTTTAACTATAAAGAACAATTATTTAACGGCAAGGAAAATAGAACTTGGAATGAAAGTCGATTGATTAGCAGTCAAAGGCGGACGAGTTTTTTTCTCGATGGTTAAATTTGGAGGAATTAGTGCTTTCAGAAACGCTGTCAAAGGGTTTAAACGACTACGGCATCGGTGAAAAATTGCGGGCGCTGCGCCTGCGAAAGAAGATGGGGTTGGTGGAACTCGGCAGTCACACCGGACTGTCGGCGGCAATGCTGTCCAAAGTGGAACGTGGCAAGCTTTTTCCTACGCTGCCGACTCTATTAAGAATTTCCTTGGTGTTCAGTGTTGGTCTGGAGTATTTCTTTTCCGACGATAAAAAACGTCATGTAGTGGCAATCGTGCGTCGAGCTGAGCGCAAGCGGTTTCCCGAGCGGTCTGACGGACACGACATTTCTTTTTATTTTGAATCTCTGGACTTCGCCGCCGTGGAACGAAAAATCAACGCCTACTATGCCGAGTTTCAACCCCTTGAGCCTGGCAAAGCCCGGGCGCATCAACATCCGGGAATCGAATTCATATCGGTGCTGCGCGGCAAGCTGGAGCTGCACATCGCTACAGAAACGCACACACTCGCGTCGGGTGACTCGATGTACTTTGACTCGTCGCTTGCGCATTCCTATCGGAGGGCGAGTCAGAAAC
>JALYXE010000030.1 GCA_030947265.1 Acidobacteriota bacterium | reverse complement strand
GCGTTCTTCAACAATCCTGTCCTGGCAGCTAACTTCAGCGGGCGTGAGGGTCAAGATCAAGCTGGCCAGTTTGTGGCGTCTAACTCTTTCAAGCACCACGCCCCGAGCGATTTTCAACCCGGTGGGCAAGATCAACGTGGGTTCAGCAAGCGCGTGGCGGTGATTCAAGGAATCTTCGACCCATCCGGTGAGAAATTGTTGAAGTTCAAGCCGGTGTTCCGCTTTCCCTGGCCGTCACAGCCGATTTCACGTCCACGGACAGGTCCTTTCGTGGCGGAGATAATAGACACGGCCGGAGTCGTAACCCGTGTAACCTTTGATGCTTTGTTGAGTGAAGACTCGGGGAGAAAGCGCGGGCCTATTCGCGGTTTCTTTGAGATCATGGTGCCCATCTCTCCCACTCGAGAAATTGCCTCGATACGTATTACTGATAGAGAAGGACGACGAAACTTCGGCGCTTTCAAGCGCTCGCAACCACCACGCATTCGCATTGTTGCTCCCACGACCCGAGCGAAGCTTGGGGAGAAAACCCAGGTTGTTTGGGATGCCCGTGATCCTGACACGCCCCAGAATCAGTTAGTGTTCCAAGTCGCCTATAGTCCCAACGGAGGAAGAAGTTGGGTTCCGGTGGCAGTGGACGTTCAGGGCAGGGAAGCCACGTTTGATTCGACCGAGATTCAGAGGAGCAAGGGAAATGGGGTAATCCGCGTATTCGTAAGCGACGGTACCAACACCGCTTTCGCGGACGTGACTAACTTGACGACCCTCACTGCGAAATACAAGTAGCACACGACCCTATAGTTTTTCCCGCATGCAACGTGCCTCCTGATTCGGGGGCACGTTTTGCTTCGAGTTGATGGACCGATTGTAACTGCTGCAGCCTTCAGGCGAGATGCCGCCTTCTCTGATCCCTATAACAAATCGGTTAAGTTGGGCGCGATCGATCTCGCACGAGTAGCGGCGATATACTCGCCACGATTGCTCGGATATAAGAAATCGGTTATAGAAATCGGTTTGGCTGTCAATTTCCGGATAAACCAGATCTTGTTAATGAAGAAACGAAAAGCTCATCCATACGGCCCCCTTCAGATTAGTCAATCATCTGAAAGTCCTTGAGAATCGCAGGAATGAGCTAAACTATTATCGCCAAAGGCGGTGGAGCCGGCTGCCGGAGTTGAACCGGCGACCTTCTAATTACGAATCAGACGCTCTACCAACTGAGCTAAGCCGGCTTCGGATGCAGTCACTTTGAAAGTGTCTGCCAGGTGAGATTGCACTATACGAACGCAAACTTTCCAGTGTCAAGCAGAGCTGCTATTGCGGGTACTGGCTCAGTTTGATGTCCGATAAGCTTTATTAGCTTGTCGCAACGCCGCGACAAACTAAAGTTTATCGGACGCTTGCAGCGAAACTGACCTACCACCTGTATTGCGGCCCGCAAACTGACAGTTTGCTTAAACAGAATTGACAGCTGTAACACTACCAATCGCATTTGGGAGGACTTGAACGTTATGGGCAGAGAGCAGATGAGGAACCTCGACGTTGCCAAGGTTGGCGCCGGCAATCAGATTAACGAATTCGAGTATCAAAAACATCAGGGCGAATTGACGGAACAGGAACACCCGCATGAACAGGCAGGAGGGGCGAAGCGACCTACCAAAGCGGAGCATATCGCCCAGGTAATGGCCGCGGCTCATAAGAAAGTCGAGAAGAAGCGAAAAAAGGAAAAGAAGGCGGGCAGTCGAAAAAGTTCAGACGGCTCAAAGAAGGCCGGTTAGAAATTAACGGCGGACTTGATGAAAAGAGTGAGCAGCAAAAGTGGCAGGGAAAGCCTGGTTCGGGCGTGCCGGGGTAGAAATATAGGCGGAACGGTAGGCGCCTTGCGAGCGATCCTGCGTGGTGTCTTCGTGATGGCGCTGCTCAGCAGCTACACGCAATCACTGCGCGGTCATCAGCAGGCAGCGTCTCCGTCGCGAGCCTTGCCCTCCGCGGAGAAAGTTATAGAAACCTATTTGAAAGCTATCGGAGGAAAGAAGCGGGTCGCCACGATTCGAGATGCGACCTACGAATGGAGGATTCAACTCAAAGACGAACAGATGGGCATCGCTAAGACCGATATCAAAGCGCCTTCATCGATTAGAAGCGAAATGAAGTTTGGCAACGGCCAAGTTGTTTCGGCCGCAAATGCGAGGTCGGCCTGGATGCAGGGACTTGACGGAAAGCCCCACACTCTGACAGACGCGGAAGCCGCTGCCGCGAGACTTCAGGCGATCCTGGACGCCGGCCGCTTAGTTGAGATCAAGAAGAGTAATGTTCTTGCCCGGGTGGTTTCCATTAAAGATTTTGGGGCCACACCCGCTTATGTTGTTGAGTTTTCTCTGCGTAGTGGCGCGCGGTTGAGATATTTTTTCAGTCAGACCACAAAGCTGCTTCTGAGCGTGGAAGACGACGCCCGCAAAACGACTACTCGATTTGACGACTATCGCTCGGAAGGAAACGTTCTTGAGCCGCATCGCGTAAGCATAAACCACGGGGGCACAGGAGAGCTGACGCTTGTCCTGCAACGAATAACTTACAATTCGGGTATTTCTGATGCCATCTTCGATCCGCCGCGAGCTCCCGAAGCATTGAATGTTGCCGCGCTCCTACGCGAGGTTTCCCGCAATCAGGATGAATTGGAGAAACGCTTTAGCGAGTATTCGTTTTTGCAGAAGGAAACGGATCGGGAGATTAGCGGCAAAGGCGAAGTGAAGAAGGAGACGATTAGAGTTTTTGAGGTATTTCCCGTCGCCAACCGCTCGCCCGTAATGAAGTTGATAAGTGAGAATGGAGTCCCACTATCGGGTGAGCGCGCTACAAAAGAAGCGAAGCGCGTCGAGGAGGAATTTCTAAAGGCTGAGCGCGATAAGGATAAGGACAAGCAACGCGTAGAAAAGTATCGGTCGGAGCGGGAGCGAAAGAAGGCGACCAAAGGTAAAGAGGGCGATGATGATGACGTAGAGATTTCTCAGTTCTTGAAGATACATGAGTTTGTTTCTCCGCGCCGTGAGCGCTTTCGCGATCGCGAAGCCGTAGTCTTCGATTTTCGCTCGCGACCGGGATTCAAACCCGGCAATCGCGAGGAGGATCTGATCTCGAAACTGGTCGGAGTTGCTTGGATCGATCCGGCAGACAAG
>JALYXE010000007.1 GCA_030947265.1 Acidobacteriota bacterium | reverse complement strand
TTAACGAACGTCCGAGCGGAGGTAAACCACCCTTCCCAACCTGAGAGCCTAGCAAACTCGAATGACGTTGGCAGTGATTGGAGGCTTCCAAGTGGCATTTTCAAGAACATTAAGCATCCAACCCCGGAAGTGTGATCATTCAGGTACGAAAGCCTCTCAGGTTGGGAACAGTGGTTTACCGCTCCTACGTTCGCTGGTATTGCATTGCGCGCCGTTGGCGCTCAAACTAAACAGATCTTGTCAGTCAATAAGTTCTTCCCCAGAGCCTCTTTCCGACACATGCGCGCGTCGTTCGGCCTTCCAGCGTTTGCGTAATTCTTTTGGATCAAACGCGTGGCGAGTGGAATCACGGAGGTTTTCGACTTGATGTTTCACCAGGGCGGCAATCATACGGTACGCCTCAGCTCGAGGCATACCCTTGGTCATTTCCTCGAGTTGTTCAACCGGAAGGTGCCGCCCAATGCGCGCGCCGACTTTGCGACCCTTGAGAATGTTCGAACCTTTGGGCATTGCCTCATGCGTGCCATGAAGATAAACAGGAAGAATACCAACCCGTGCGTGGAGCGCGAGATAACCAACGACCGGCTTGAAATCGGCCATCTCACCTGTTAGTGAACGAGTGCCTTCGGGAAAGATGAGCGCGTTGTAACCGCGATCGAGAAATGAACGTGCATGTCGAAGTGATTGGCGCAGCGATCCCGTGCGTTCCATTGGCACGAGGTTCGTAAAGTTTTCCATCACCGCCCGCTTATATTTGGTATCAAAGAAGTAGTCCGCGGCCGCCAGCACTACCATGTCTTTGCCTGAGTCGCCGAGCGCCATCTTTGTCAATCCCATGTCCAGGTGAGAGGAGTGGTTGGCAGCTACAATGAAATTCGTGTGGACGGGAATGTTTGAGCGACCTTCGTAATGCGTCTCGAGAAATCGGTCGTAGAAGACGCGCTGCAAAAAGTCTCCGGCTTTATTGCCCGCAACGCTGATGAATGAAGGTACGGAGATTTCTTCATCTTCGCTGCGACGACTTCCCGGGCGTTCACTCTCGCCTGAGGATACACCCGGCCGGCGACTAACGAAGCTGGCGAGTTCTCTCAAATCCTGCGCTTCATTCAGACGTTCGGGCGCCGAAATGGAACCACCTGCATTCTCGATTGCCGTCGCCAGCTCAACAAACATCAGGCTGTCGAAGCCGAGATCAGAAAGGCGCGATTTCAGGGAGATTTCGTCGCGCGAGCGGTTGGTTACGTTGGCAACAATACCGATCAGCCAACGACTCTCGGAGTCGGATCCGCGATCCGCAATAGGCGTCGCCTCGGTTTTCTCACTGACCTCAAAAGCCTGCAGAATCGTTATGGCCTCGCCGCGTTTCACCTTGCGGGTGGCTGTTCTTGGCAGTTCGATATCGGTAAAGTGCAAAACTTTCACACGCTTGTAGTAGGGAAGCGAGGCCGAGGTTTCCCGGAAATGTTCTTCCACTCGCCGTCTCAACTCTGTTCGCGAAAGCGCGATGTCGTATTCGTCATCCGCCACGACGAGGCAAGCCACCTTTTCCCCAATGCCGTCGGGAAGGCCGACGATGCTCAATTCTTTCACGTATGGCGAATTCAAATAGACCTCTTCAAGCTCATCGGGGTAAACGTTTTTGCCATTGGTATCGACAATGATTTCTTTAGAACGTCCTACCAGGAAGAGATTACCGTCATCATCGAGTTTGCCCAGATCGCCTGTGTAGAGCCAACGCTCGACGAGTGCCTGGCGTGTTGCGTTCTCGTCAGAATAGTATCCGAGCATTACATTCGGACCGCGCGCGACAACTTCGCCGACGCCGCTGGAATTAGGATCGGCGATTTTAACTTCAACACCGGGCAAGGGTCTGCCCACACTTCCCGTCAACATCCGGTTTTCTGGACGAGTCACCGTAAGCACCGGCGAAGCTTCCGTGAGGCCATAGCCTTCGAGGATGGTAAAGCCAAGACCCTGGAAGTCCTTTTGAATCTTTTCGCTCAACGCCGATCCTCCACTAATGAGATAGCGTATGCGGCCACCCAGTCCTTCATGAATGGGCGAGAAGACTATTGGTCCAAGATTCAGCGGGGTCCTGTCTCTTAGCCAGGCGTTTGCCTGGATCATCACGTCTGCAGTTTTACCAATCCAGTCGCTGCGCTCGTAAAGTCTGTTCTTAATTCGACGATGAAGTAGTTCCCACAACGCCGGCACTCCCACCATTCCGGTAACGTGGCCATTCTTGATTGCACGTGCCAGGGCGTCGCCTGTCAGCTCAGGTAAATAAGTTATCTGAGCTCCGCGGCTTAGTGGCGTAAGAAAGCCGGTGGAGAATTCAAACGTGTGATGAAGCGGCAACACCGAAAGCACACCGTCTTTCGTGCTCATATCAAACACCGAAGAGAGCATGGAAACCATGCTGGTGAGATTACGATGTGACAGCATTACTCCCTTGGGGCGGCCCGTGGTCCCGGAAGTGAAAATCAACGATGCCAAAGACTGCGCCGTGACACGTCCGGGCAACTGGGCAATGCGCGCGTTTTCAGTCTGTTCGTCGGAAAGAGCAAACACTTCCTCGAAGGTCCAAATTTGCGGCGAGATCCCTTCCTCGGCGAGCCGCTTCCGAAGTTGTGAATGTTCCTTGTGAAGTTTCTCGCTAAGAATTATTCCGGCCGCATCGCCGGCTCGCGCGAAGTTTATGATCTCATCGGTTGAGCCTTCCGGATCGACGGGAATGCAACTGGCTCCAGCCTTCAACTCGCCGAAATATGTCATGCCCCACTCCGGGGCGTTGTGGCTGACCAGCATTACACGGTCGCCGGGCTTGATCCCCTGGCTAGCGAGAAAGCCGGCAGCCCGCGTGGCAAGCTCGCGAAGATCAGCGTAAGTGTATTGCTCGTTTCGTCCATCGCGTTCGATGCGCATGGCCACGCGGGTGGCGTGGCGCTTTGTCGAAGTCTCAAAAAGCTCGAGCAAATCTCGGTACGTATAGATGCGTTTGGGCTGCGCCCGCATGTCCTCTTCGAGCGTGGGAAACACCCACTGCTTCAGGCCCGGCAAATGGATATTCAGCCAGTAGTCGTACCAGTCAAACTTCTCCGGATTCCAACGCAGCAATCCCTGTTCTTCTTTCCTGATCCGGTCGAATAGTGAGCGCACATTATCCGAACGAAAGACGTAGGCGTTCTCGATCGTGAACGGTCGAAACATTTCAAAGGCTTCCGTCGTTTCGTGCGTGATCTCTTCAACCCGATCCACGCTGGTCTTAACACGGTCGATTACCTCGCTCACTCGGCCGCCACCCCAGCGCGGTCGGGCGCGATCTAGTAACGACGAAGCCTTGCGGGCCGCGGAGTTGAACATAGGAACAGAAAGCTTTTCAAAACTAGATGTGGAGACCCGGCGTGGCTCCATGCGCGCCACGACCTCGTTAAGGAGCTTGAAACCCGAGTCTTTCTCCTGGAAATGTTTTCTTTTGTAGAGACCGACAAGTCCGATAATCCGGTCCATGTTGTTAGGATTTGAATCGCCGGTCGCCGCCTGGTAGACGAGTTGAGGTTCTTCAACACATGCCTGGGCCGCAACTGCCAGCATCACCGATGCGACCTGATCGACAGGCGTGATGTCCAGAATCAACTTTCCATTTGCGGGAATCTGCGTCTGACCCTTCAAGACAAGAAAAATAATAGGGGCCGTGGTCGTGAAGCCTTCATTCCACCCGGGGAATGGATACGCCAGTGCTGATTCAACAATACTGGGCCGAATAATGCTGCGAACTATTTCTGTTTCCTGGGCCACCAGTTGTTCGCCCAGCGCCTTAGTGTAAGTGTAGATATTGGGCCAGCCCCAAAAAGCCGAACGTTCCACGCCGAGCTCAGTCAGCCGCGTGCGTGTCCAGACCTTCCGTTCGCGTGCGACGGCAAGTCCCATCGCGTCGGGGTCGTCAGCATCGCGGTTTTCATCATTCAGCCGTTTTCGTGCCAACTCGCGAAAACGGGCAACCATCATTGCATCGCGAGCCTCCTGCCGGACACGCTCGGCGAGCTTCGCACAATCCTTGATCTCTTGTGCTACTGAAAACTCCACATCCTCGGTTTCGTGTTTGCGCGGGAAATAGCCGACGACGGGATCGTCTTCCCAGACCGGGCCGGAACGACTGCCGGCCACAAAGCAAGTTGATACGTGAATCAATGCCGGACGCTTCATTCGTTTGGCAAAGGCGATCACATTTTGCGTGCCGACTACGTTTGTGCGTAAAGCGCTCTCGAGAGTCGGATTAAAGGTCACGTTGCCGGCGCTATTAATGATGACGTCAATATCGTCGGCCACTTGTTGAGCCTCTTCCTCGCTGTAACCGAGATCCACGTCGCCAATGTCGCCGCCTAACACGACCACCTTGTCGCGAATGAACCCATCCAGGGCACTTCCATAACGCTCTCGTAAAGGATTAAAAGGCGGCGCGGTAATCACGCTGTTCCAGAAGCGGGTTTCTGATTCTTCCCGCGAACGAGCACGGACAGTCACATAGACTCGGCTAATATTGGGAAAGCTATGCAACAGCATGCTGAGCGTGACTTTCCCCAGAAAGCCCGTGCTCCCTATCAAGAATAGGTTGCGGCCGTTATAGATTTCGGTTGGCGAAAGATTCATGAATTCAAACTTACGCCGAAGGCGTTTGATAACTTAGCCGGGGGTAGCACCCCGGGAAATAGATTGGAAACTTTCCAACCCTGTAAGGGTTGAACAGGCAGTGATCCAACCCCCGATCGAACCCTTTCAGGGTTCTCTAATTAAGTACATACCTTACCCGGCGTGTTAACCCGGACCAAATTACGAAGCGCTTTCAGCGCATCGAAACAAACTCCACCCTTCAAGGTTTCTCACCCCATGTCCGCAATTGCGATGATCGGTTGATGCAACATCGTAATCTGGGCAGAACTTCCCATGTAGCTCCGCGCCATTGATATAGCCTCAGTGAGATTGTCGGCGCGTTCCCAACCCATCATGGCGGGCACATGCGCGTTCTCGGCTCCCGCCGCGATGACGTGGCCGACGTGCTGGCGCCCGTTTTCGCCCCAGTACCACATGAAAAACGGGTGTGAGCCGTGATATGCGTGGCCGCGCCGGTACATTTCGACATAGCTCGGATTGTTGGCAAACTCCTGTTCGTACTTATCCCGTAGGACGTTAGCGTCGCGCGTCTCAGGCAACAGGCGATTGAAGAACTCGAGATAACTCGGATGGAAGTTATGGTCAAACTCATCCGTGCACGGATGGTGCAGGATGAGCGTGCCGTCCTTCTTGAGCAGGGGCTTGCCGCGATACATGTTGAAGTGGTACCCGAGCGCCATCACTTGCACGAGCAGCGGGTTCAGAATCGAATTGATGCTGTAAGGCGACATATCCGGAACAGGACAAATAAGGATGTCACACTGGCCTTCGATAGGCACGACGTACTGTTCCATGCTTTTTGCGATGATGCGTTCGTGGACCGGATTTGTGCGTCCGGCGTGACAGGCGATCATTTCGTAGCTACCCTTGAGCGAGTTGTACATTGAGCGCTTGGCGGGCCGCGGCATCTTGTTCATTGTGAAGCGCATCGCTTCATACTTCATGCGATCGAAGGCGGAAAAATCGTCCTCGTTCTTCGTTAGAAACCCCATCTCCGCGCCGAAAATATAGTTGTTAATGGTGGTCTCGATGTGAAAGACGTTCAGATGCTCGTCCGCGATCTGACCGACGCGGTCGATGACACGCCCAAGTTCTGAACCGGCGGGGTCCATGTAACTATCAGACGCGCGAATTACGTCCGGGTTGTGATGCGCCCGCAGTGACTCATAATCGCAGAGGCCGACACCGACAGACTTGTGACCGCCGTTCATGGGCACGAAGTTGAAATTCAAATAGATGAGCAGATCGCTTTCGGCGGCCCGCCGGTTAAGGCGCAGGGGTTCTTTGTGATTCGTCTCCCCGATGAGGACGAGATTGCTCGGGTCTTCAGCGTCATGGTTGTAATAACGGTCAGGATAGAAGTCGTCCCAGATCTTTTTCCCAACCATGCGCTTCATCTCGGCAGGCGTCATCCTGCGGTGTAGAGAAATGGCGATGATGATGTGCACGTCGTCTACACCATGGCCGTGGAGCATCTCAAGCAGAATTTCGAGCCCGGTCTGGCGAATGTCGGGAGTTTTCATCGGAGGAATCGGCATGCTGATGTCGTCCACGGCGATGGTTACTTTCATTCCGGGCTCGAGCTGCGCAAACAGGGGATCGCAATCATGCGGATGATTCAGCGCGTACCGGATTGCAGCCTCGCGGTTGACCAGACCTCTAATGGGCGGGTTGGGATAGATGACGCGCGTACCCACCGGCAAATCTTCGAGAATGAAATCCATGCCCGAAGCGAGGATGCGAGGCGCGCTATCGCGGTCGATGTAGACAACTGATTCGTGGGTTTTGCGTCGTAGTTGAAGTGCCATAATCTCAAATCGGTAAATGGTGAATAGTAAATGTCAGAAGACAGAGGTCAGAGGTCAGAGATCAGAGGTCAGAGATCAGAGGTAAGAGATCAGGCCTTGGAATCTCTCTATATTGTACAGCTAGCAACATTGATCATCTGACCTCTGACTTCTGACTTCTGACTTCTGACTTCTGACCTCTGATCCATTGGCTTTCATCTCAAATTAAGGATCGGCCAATCGTGATGCAGCGCTGTTTGCCGCAAACGCATATCGGGGTTGATGGCAGCCGGGTGGCCGACAATTGAAAGCATTGGCAGATCACTCATGCTGTCTGTATA
>JALYXE010000617.1 GCA_030947265.1 Acidobacteriota bacterium | reverse complement strand
CCCGTACAGCGATTTCCTGCTGCACGACGTGGGAACCGGGGATGACATTGTTCAAACCAACATCGCAGGTACCAACACCCTCGACCAGTCAACCGCTGACAAACTGCGCACGGCCCCCCTTTGGGGCGTCCGTACGCGCAATGAGTTGATGCACGATGGGGAGAATTACACCCGTAATGAGGCCATACTCCGCCACGCGAACGAGGCCAACGATGTCATCAACAACTATCGCGCTTTGACTACGACGCAAAAGAACCAGCTAATCACGTTCATTAATTCTTTGTGATTAGATCGGTTAATAATGCGGTTGCTATGTCAGCGAGGCTGGCTAATTCGAATGGTCAGCCTCTCTGACTTTTTAATCTTTCCTTACCATGCACGTCGCCGGTTATTCTGAGGCGACGCTTATCCGTTGTCCGGAGAGTTGGACATGGCGGCCTTGTTACGGAAACGTTTGAGCACGATGCTCTTCTGCGCCTTTCTCATTGCTACCGGCTGCTGGCTATCTGGTTGCTCGACTCCGCCACAACAACCGCCGGCGCAAAGCACCGGCGCGCAGTTGCCGCCTTCACCTGGACCGACAAGCGCAGTATCCACATCTCCCCTTTCCCAACTTCCACTGCCGGCAGTGAGTCCAATCCCGATTAAAGAATTGAAGCTTCCCCCAAAACCAGAGGAAGTCAAAGAAGTCGTGGCACGGGTGTTTGAAAAAGTGGCGGCTCCGGACACAACGAGCAATCCTGGCTTCCTTATCGGTGATTTCAATGGCGATGGCTCCGAAGATATTGCTGTCGTAGTAAAACCAAATGAGGGTATGCTCCCTCAAATTAATAATGAGCTTGCCAACTGGACTCTTGAAGACCCCGAGAGGCTCGTTTTTTCGACACGACAATTGGCCGTGCGAGAGATTCCGCCGAAGCCCGTCCCTGTCCAGGTACATAAAGGCGATTCACTTCTGGCAATTATTCACGGCGTGGGTCCACAAGGATGGCGGAATCCGGAAGCAAGACAGGCCTTTCTTCTTAAGAACGGAGCCGGCGCCAATATGACGTCGCAGTCGGCCAAAGAACTGCGAAACAGCAAGGACAAGCAGAAGATGCCGACCGTTAGGGGCGACGGCATACGCCAATCAATCGGTCACCAGTCTGGTCTCGTTTACTGGACGGGAGCAAAGTATGGCTGGTATTCACCGGGTCTCCAATAAAGGCGCTGAAGCACAGGCGGGTCTCTCTCATGAGGCGGGCCGGAAACTCCGATTAGAGAATGTCCGGAACTCCATGTAATCAACTCCCATACACACGGTACCGGTAGGATCGGGTGCCAGCATCTAGCAGCGCCGCTTTTTTGAAAGCACAAAGCCAACGACGCGGTCGCTATCACCGCCCCAGCCCGGCCGCCCGTCCGGTGGAACCCGGTAAGCTCTCGGTGCTGTATTGATGTCCCTGCGCCATGACAAGTGCCGCGAATCTCAGCTATCATGCCAACTCCCAGTCCAATAGTTTCATCGTCACATATCCGTGTATATTTCATTCGATGAGAGCAGGCAATGTTAGAAGCTACGAATCTGGAATGTGTGCGTGGAGACCGAAAGCTTTTTATTAACATAAGTTTCTCCATAACATCCGGAACGTTGCTGCAGATTACTGGTCCCAATGGAAGTGGAAAGACAAGTTTATTGCGCATCGTTTGCGGATTGATGGCGCCGGAGAATGGTGAGGTACGTTGGCAAGGTGCAAATATTCGTTCGCTTGGTGAGGAATATTCCCGGAACTTCAGTTACGTCGGTCATCGAAACGGAGTTAAAGAGGAGTTGACCTCGCTGGAGAATCTTCGTATCTCCAGTGGACTGACCGGGATTGAGTTATCTCGCGAAGAGGCTAAGCAGGCGCTTGGACAAGTCGGCCTTGCACGTCGCGAAAATTTGCCTGCGCGTTTCCTATCGGAAGGTCAAAGGCGGAGATCGGCGCTAGCGCGGCTCATCACCGCCAACACGCGTCTTTGGGTGCTTGATGAGGTGCTTGCTTCGCTGGACTCCGCCGCCGTGCGTTTAGTGAATTCGCTAATTGAGGGGCATTTGAGTAAAGGCGGGATGGCAATCGTGGCAACGCATCAGGAACTTATGCTTTCCGCAGGTTCGTTTCAACGACTCGAACTTGCGTCGTGAGCGCGCCAGCCACTCTCTCAATGTTTCGTTGGATCGTCGTGCGCGATCTTACGCTGGCCTGGAGGCGGCGTGCGGATGTTTTATCAACTCTCTTTTTCTTTGTAATTGTGGTGAGCCTTTTCCCCTTAGGCATTGGACCCGAAACACAGTTGTTGCGATCGATTGCGCCCGGCGTTGTCTGGGTTGCTGCCCTCTTAGCTTCCATGCTTTCGCTGGGCCGAGTTTTTGCAAACGATTTTCAGGATGGAACGCTGGAACACATGCTCCTGACTCCACAGCCGCTTTATCTGGTGGTATTGGCTAAGATTTTGGCGCAATGGCTCGTGGCGGAAGTTCCGCTCATACTAATTGCGCCGCTTGTCGGAGTGCAATTTGATTTGGCGCCTAAAGCGCTTTTCATACTCTTCGTTTCGCTGTTAATTGGAACGCCGGTCCTAAGTCTTATTGGATCAATTGGAGCTGCACTAACATTGGGCCTTCGCGGGGGCGGCGTGCTAATCGCACTCTTGATTTTGCCACTCTACATTCCGGTTTTGATCTTTGGGGCCGGCGCGGTGGACGCCAGTATCACCGGCGGTAACACGCAGGCCAACATTTACCTGCTCGGCGCGTTGCTGGCGGTGTCGGTGGTTTTTGCTCCCTGGGCAACCTCCGCCGCCCTGCGGATATCTTTAGAATAAGATAGACGTTCGTATCGGTAATAGCGGAATGAATTTATATAAATACGCATCGCCCGCGGCCTTTTATCCGTTGGCGGGAAAGATGATTCCCTGGTTTGCTATCCCCTCAGCAATCTTATTCCTCCTGGGCTTATACATCGGCTTCTTTGTTGCGCCCACCGATTTCCAGCAAGGCGACGCCTATCGGATAATGTTTATCCACGTGCCGGCAGCATGGATGGGAATGCTTTTGTATGTTCTGATGGCTTTCTATGCCGGCATTGGCTGGGCCTTTAATGCGCGGCTGGCATCAATGATGGCGTCGTCGCTTGCTATCACAGGAGCACTTTTCACTTTGATTTCTTTGGTAACCGGTGCGCTCTGGGGTAAACCCACCTGGGGCACATGGTGGGTTTGGGACGCGCGCATGACATCTACGCTGATCCTTTTATTCCTTTATGTGGGTTTCATATCCCTGCAAGCTGCGATTGACGACCCTCGGCGCGCGGATCGCGCGGGAGCAGTGCTCGCGCTCGTCGGAGTAATCAATGTGCCGATTATCTATTTTTCAGTTCAGTGGTGGAACACACTGCACCAGGGAGCAACAATTCGGATTCTCAACAAGCCAACCATCGCCCCACCAATGCTGGCGGCAATGTTAATTCTGCTTGGCGCATGTTGGCTTTATTCGATTGCTGTGGTCCTCGTTCGTCTGCGTTGTATTATCTTGGAAAGAGAACAGAATGCTGCGTGGAGAGCTGAAGGAGCGGTGTAATAATGAACTGGTCAAAATTCTTTTCAATGGGCGGCTACGGTTTTTATGTCTGGGGGTCATATCTTGCCGCGCTCTTGGTGCTGGGTGCAGAGGTTGTGCTACTTATGAGACGCAGGAACTCGTTGCGCCAGGTGCCATAAAAATTGGAAGCGGATTGGAAGTGGTGTTATGAAACGTCGTCATAAACGAATTGCCTTTATTGTCGCCGGCCTCGTTGGACTGGGCGTAGCCGCGGCACTTGTGCTCAGCGCCTTCCAAAATAATTTGGTCTTCTTTTTCAGCCCTTCCCAGGTTGTCGCAAAGGAGGCGCCCGTCAACAGGACATTCCGAGTGGGTGGCCTGGTTGAAGCGGGCAGTCTCAAGCGCGACAATGACGGATTGACGGCACGGTTTAAGGTGACCGACACGGCTCAGACAATTCCGGTTGTCTATAAAGGCATCCTCCCCGATCTATTCAAAGAAGGCAGGGGATGTGTTGCGCAGGGTCACGTCGGGTCTGACGGTGTGTTTTATGCTGATCAAGTGCTAGCCAAGCATGATGAGAACTATATGCCTCCGGAAGCCGGAAAGGCGATCGATCAAGCAAAAGCCGCGAAGACATTAGTTGATAAATAGAAGAGTCAAGTCAAAGGCTCGAAACTGCAAGTAACCGGTGACTGTATC
>JALYXE010000602.1 GCA_030947265.1 Acidobacteriota bacterium | reverse complement strand
ACACCTCCCGTCTCTTCAGCCAGCGTAGCCAACGCGCGATCCTTCTTGTCCTTCACCTCACCAGCTTCAACTCCAGGAACGGTCGAAAGAAATCCGGCTTTCGTAGAGATCGCGAAAATCGTAGTCTCGGTGCGCTGGGCAATATCAATGGCATCGCGAATGTTGGCGCGACTATAAGTGTCCTCTCCGTCGGAGATTACAACGAGAACGCGCCGGCCGGCAGCAGTTCTCAGCTTCTCGTCGCAGAATTGCCAGACGGCGTCGAAGAGCGCTGTTTGACGTCCTGTTTTCTTCACACTAAAAACCGCGCGATCCAGAAGATCGAGCTTGTTAGTAAAGTCCTGGCGCAGATTTATGTCGTCGTCAAAGGTTGCAAACAGCACCTGATCCTTGCGAGCGCGAACGACCGTCTGGATGAAATTCATCGCGGACTCTTGCTCAAACTTGAGTTTGCCTGCCGTCGAGGGTGAAGTGTCCATCAACACCGCCACGTATAACGGAAAGGATTGACCGAGATCATCGGAGAAGGTTTCAATTTGCTGCGGGACGCGATCCTCAAGAATCAGAAAATCGTTCCTGGTTAACCCCGGAACAAACTGGCCCTTCTTATCAACGACGGTAATCGGGAGACGAACACGACGGATGAAAGTTGTAATTGGCTCCTGCTCTTGCTCCTTGACTGGCGGAGTCGGGCTCGGCTTGGGCTTTCGTTGTTGACCTCGACTTTCACCTGCCAGAGCCAACGCGAACGTAAGCAGCAACAACCGCGTAAAAAGATAGAAAGAAGCCTTCATGTTAGATTGGATAAGTGATTTACAATTCCTTCCGGCTGTTGGAAACCTGCGCTTTGATGCCCCTCTGGCGTGGCCTCGTTGCCCTCTACGATAATGGGTAACCAGAACCAGATATCTCCAAGATAAGAGCATATATCGAGAAACAAACCAAACCTGACTGCGAAAACCGGCCGCACGGTTCGGCTTATAAGCGTTGGCTGCTTCAGATGCATTCCTGAGGCCTAATTCTTTGTGCGCGGCGCTTCAAGTTGTTCCAGCAACAGAAGGAGTTCAGCTGGCAAAGGCGCGGTGAATTGCAACTGCTCACCTGTGCGCGGATGATGAAAGCCTAACTGCTCGGCATGAAGAAATTGCCGATTCAATTTACCTATCTGGGCTCGCAACCGGACATCCTGAACATTATTCTCACGCCCTCCACTGTAAAGCTCGTCGCCGACGACCGGATGCTTCAACCACGACAAATGAACCCTGATCTGATGAGTGCGTCCCGTCTTCAGTTCGACATCGAGAAGTGTAAAAGAATCGTAACTCCGGCGAACCTTATAGATTGATAAAGCTCCGCGACCGCCCTGCACTATTGCCATTCGCGTCCGATTGCGAGGATCGCGTGCGATGGGCTGTTCAATACGTCCGCCTTCTTGCTTGACCACACCGTAAACCAGAGCGATATAACTTTTGAAAACTTCTCGTGCTCGAAACTGATCCGCCAGATTCTGGTGACCCGATTCAGTCTTGGCAACCACGAGCAATCCTGATGTGTCTTTGTCTAACCGATGCACAATACCAGGGCGACGGGAGCCCGCCTGCGTCGAGAGTTCTTGAAAATGATAGGCCAGACCGTTGGCAAGAGTGCCTGAATGAATCCCAGCCGCTGGATGAACCACGAGGCCGGCAGATTTGTTTATTACGATTAGGTCTTCATCTTCAAAGACGATGTCCAGTGGAATGTTTTCTGGGACAAAGTTGCTGTAAGGCGAAGGCGTTAATTCAACTTCTATCTCATCTCTTGCAGAAACTTTGTACGAAGCCTTAGCACGGTTGCCATTGACCAGGACTTCGCCTTCGTCAATCAGGTGTTGCAAACGAGCCCGACTCCAGCCCTCGATTTGCGCCGCGAGATAAGCATCGAGCCTGCTGCCTACGTCAGCTTCATTAACCCTCAGCGTGACAGTCTCACTATCGCGCAGCGATTTCTGATAGGTTGAATCCATCGAACGACCTGCTAAACGCGAAGGACCGCAAAGTCTGCGCAAAGAACGCAGAGAGTTATGCTTTGCGGCCCTTCGCGCATTCTTTACGGCCTTTGCGGTTGTTGTTCCGTTAAGTCTGCCCTATCCGTTTTTCCGCTCGAACTCCTTCATGAAAGCGACTAGTGCTTCTATACCGGCCAATGGGAAGGCGTTATAGATTGAGGCGCGAATGCCGCCGACTGAACGATGTCCCTTCAAGCCATCCATGCCTTGCGCTATCGCGTCGGCAGTAAACTTTTTCTCAAGCTCTTCTGAAGGAAGCCGGAAGGTGACGTTCATCATCGAACGTGAATCGGAATCAGCATGTCCGCGATAAAAGTCGGTTGAATCAATAGCATCGTAAAGAAGGCACGCTTTCTTTTCATTCTCGCGCTGCATGCCGGGTAGTCCACCCTTATCTTTCAGCCACTTGCAAACCAGGCTGATGATGTAAATTCCCCAGGTGTTTGGTGTGTTGTAAAGAGATTTGTTTTCGACGTGCGTCCGATAGTCGAGCATCGTATGAACTCCGTCTGGAATTCGCTTGAGCAAATCATCGCGCATGATTACCAGGGTAACGCCGCTCGGTCCCATGTTTTTCTGCGCTCCAGCGTAGACGAGCGCAAAGTTATCGATGGGAATCGGATGCGAGAGAATGTCTGACGAAGCGTCGGCAACGAGCGGAACCTCGCCAACCTCAGGCTCTTGTTTCCATTCAACACCTTCGATAGTTTCATTGGTGGTTATGTGAACGTAAGCCGCCTTCGGATCAAGCTTCAATTCATCGCGTCCGGGAACACGCGTGAAACCGCCATCCGCCATTGTGGCTGCGACGTTTGTGTTGCCTGCGCGCCTGGCCTCTTTTAGCGCTTTCTTTCCCCAGCTGCCGGTGATGATGTAGTCAGCGCTGCCTTCGTCTGGCAGAAAATTCATCGGTATCATTGAGAATTGGAGACTTGCTCCGCCCTGGAGGAAAAGCACGTGGTAGTTATCAGGAATGCCGAGCAGCTGTCTCAGACCCGCTTCTGCGCGACCGAAAATCTCCTCAAAGATTTTCGAGCGGTGACTGATCTCCATTACAGTCATGCCAACTCCGGGAAGACTCAACATATCTCGCTGAGCTTCTTCCAACACAGGTACGGGGAGTATCGCCGGGCCCGCGCTGAAGTTGTAGATTCGTTCCGTCATCCTTATCTCCGTAAATAGTGAATGGTAAATGGTAAATAGTAAGAACCAGGTTTCCAAGTGCTGAGAACTATTTACCATTTAACATTTACTACTTCACTCTCATTTTTCCTGCTGCGACCGCATCATGTGGCCCGCAAGCCGTGCAACCAGAGATCGCGGCGCGAGACGTTCAGACTCAACCATGACAAAATTTGTCCAGCCGGAAATGACGTGGCTCTTGCCGCGGGCAAGTCCTCGGAGAGCTGTTTCAACCACATCCTCTGGACTTTGCGAAAGGCGCGCCGGCGGTTTATGACCACGAGCAGCTTCGAAGAAGTTTGTATCGGTGACCCCCGGGCAAAGTGCCATTATGTGGATTCCCCGTGGTCGATTCTCTTCCCATAGCGCTTCTGAAAACGAGAGCACGAATGCTTTTGTAGCCGCGTAAGTTCCCATGAACGGCACTGGCTGAAACCCTGCAGTCGAAGCGACATTGATGATTGTGCCCTCCTTGCGCTCCAGCATCGGAGCGAGAAATCGGTGCGTTAGTTCTACTAGAGACTTGATGTTCAGATCGATCATGTTCAGCTCGCGCGCGAGGTCGAGTTTGCTAAATTCACCCATTGAGCCAAAGCCGGCGTTATTAATGAGCATATCAACTGACAAAGCGCGCTTCCCCACTTCTTCAAACAAGCGCGCAGCCGATTCGGTTTGACTGAGATCCAGCGCGACATATTGCGCGCGAATGCTATTGGAGCGGCCCAGTTCATTGCAGAGCGTTATTAGCTTGTCTTCCGAACGCGCAACCAGCAAAACATTTCGGCCACGCGCAGCGAGCTTGCGCGCGAAGACCTCGCCAATACCACTCGACGCGCCCGTGATTAAGGTTGTGTTCATTTGTTACTCAACTTAAGCAGATCGAGTTCAAGAATATCTAAATTCCTGGCCTGTAATCCATTCAGCATTTCTCGCGATGGCGCATTGTCCAGATTAATGCGGGCGACAGCTGCGGCAGCCCCTTCGAAAACTATATTCTCCATCTCCTGAACATTGATCTGTTCGCTCTTGATCGCCTCGAGCACGCTGGCTAATACACCGGGACGATCCAGATGACGTACAACGAGGCGGTAGGTGGCCGGCGTTTGTTGCGCCAGGTTTATGACATTGGGGACCTTGCCAGTTTCCTTGAACTCGCGAACTATCCTAACTGTCTCGGCAGCAATTGCTTCCTGTGCCTGGTTAGTTGAAGCGCCGATGTGATGTGTGCCATAGAGATTCTCTTCCTGGGCTATGTTGTTGGTGAACTGGCCGGTTGCGGAGGTAGGCTCTTCGGCATACACGTCCAGTCCGGCACGAATGTCTTTCGATTTCATGGCGTGCACC
>JALYXE010000564.1 GCA_030947265.1 Acidobacteriota bacterium | reverse complement strand
ATTTAGATCCAGCGTTTAATAACCGTGGGAGTTGACCTCTTCCCACAAGACTGGGCGGAAAGCGTCGCTTTCATCTGCCTAAGTTGAAACCCATTCCTATCCGACGATTACACATCCCACGCAGTCTTCGAAGCGAAGCGCTTATTATGGTAGTGCTGGATTACCTTTGCCTAATTTTGAAAGACGTAAACGTTTAGAATCTGAGGAGGTTGATTATCCCTGGTGGTGCTATGGCATAATTCTTTCAATCCTCACAAGTGTGACTCCAGTTAAAAAGTTTTTTGAGAGCTCATTCTCAACAGCTCTGAATAAATAATCAAAGATCGGCCACGCCCTGGCAGTCGATCGCCAGCACGCGACTGTCTTGCCAGGTCTGCGAGAGAAGTTTGGATGAACGCGCAACAGGGAGGCTAAAACATGAAATTCTTGGTATTCGTACGGGTAATACTTTTGGTTTTTGCTTTGGGCGCATTTGGGCACAGTTCTCACTTTATCCAGCATGTTTCCGGGGCATTGGTCCCCCAGGAGCAGCAGCTGACGCAGGACATGTTCAATAACTTTTTGTTCTACTGGGAGTCGCTTCTCGATCTCAAGTTTACCGGAGCGGAACGCGAAGAACTCAAGCGCGCCGTGATTGGGTACTGGAAAACAAACAATACAACCGAAATCCAAAACACACTGAAACAGGCGGAGGGCGGGGCGACCGACCGGGAGTTGGGTGAATCGATACTAAGTTCAATGCGCGAAGCATACCAGGCATCGACCGTAGCAGAGCTACGGAAGGAGCCTAACGATCCGGTCTCGGTTGTGCTAGTCCGCGCGTTCGATCGACTACATGGCTTCGGCGGCGCGACTATTGATCAATCAAGTGCGGATATCAGAGAAGGGCTTGGCAGCCCGGTGGTCGCGCCCGGCAACCCGCCACTCACGCAGGTCATGCTGGTTAGGTTTTTCAATTTTTATGAATTTATTCTCGACCTGAATTTTAGCGCAGAACAACGCGACAGGCTGAAGAAAGTAATTATCGAAGGGTGGAAGAAAAACGACGCGCAGGTTGTCGACCGTGTTGTGAACGACTTGAAGTTTACCGATCAGAAGTCAAAAGACGAGGTGACGGCTGCGCTCGGCGCCGACTACCAGACAGCAATCGTCTCGGATATGAAGAGGTATTCGGGTAATCCCCTGTTGGCGCAGTTGGCGGAAGATTTTGATCAGGCTCATCCGGACAAGAGAGAGACCACGCGCGCTAAAGCTTTCACTGACCTGGTCGGAAAATGGAAGTTGGGAGATGCCATGCTCCCCGGCCGGAACCCGTACAACCGGGAGGCCACTGGAATCTCGTACACCGACACCAGGACTTTGGAGATTACCGCGGATGGTCAGTTCAAACGCATGCACGTGCATAATCACTGCGAGAGCGGCGGTGCGTGCTGCCGCATGAACGGCATAACAGAGTACGGTGCCGTCTCGATCGAGGGTGGACAACTGGTGTTTCAAGTCAAGTCTGGTACGGAGCTGAATCGTGATGGCTGCAACACGCGGATGAACCAGCAGGTGGCGATCAAGCCGCACCGCGAGAGTTTTAATTGGAGCATACGTCTGAACGCTCTTCACAATAATGCGCAGACCCTGTGTTGGACCGACGCTTCCAATGAGTCTGTTTGTCTTGTCAAGCAGTGATTTATCGTTGGAGTCAGTTCATTTCTCGGCACTGTGCTCTTTCACCGGCTACGAGACGGCACGAGGGTTGCCATTAGCTCAGCAAGGCATAGCCCTGCGAAGGCAGATGTACTGTTTTTGTGGAAGCGCTCTGTTAAAAGTGGATGGAGGTAAGACAATGCATTGTGAAATAAGTACCTTAAGGCGAACGGCTTCGTCGCTTGCTATTGGCCTGGCGCTTTTGCTCAGCATGGGCATGACCGCTCATGCCCAACACGATAAAAAGGGTAAGTCAGAACAGAAGCTGGAAAAGAGCGAAGTTAAGACTCATGAGAGAGAAGAGCGTGTTGGGTTAAAGAACCATCAGCGCGAAGAGAGAGAAACAGAAAGAGAATCCCGGCGTTCCAAGCACAAGGCTGGAAGACAATGTGTCAAGGGATGCAAAGAAGCTCACAAGACCGCAATACGCGCTTGCCGAGGTAAGACAGGTGCCGACCGCAGGGCGTGTGAGAGGGCTGCTAATCAAGCGCGCCGCTCATGTCAGGCAAGCTGTCCGAGATAGATTGAGCAATAACGTTCTATTGCTGTTTTGAAATAAGGGGTGGATGCAGATTAAATAGGCGTTCCCATAGTAGGCGGCGGGAGCAAAGCGGCGAGTAAACAATTCTCGCCGCTTTTGTCTTTAGAAATGGACCATGCCGCATTTCGTTGTTGACACATCAGGCTGTCAGTAATAATCTCCGCGTAAATCTAACGAGGGAATCTTACAAAACATGGGCCAGGACCTCACTTCCTACCCGTTAACCACGAAAGGAGATTCCAGCTATGGGTCGAATCTTTGCCTTCCTTTATGGGGTGATTTGCTACTTGATCTTCTTCGTAACATTCCTCTATGCGATCGGCTTCGTCGGCAACGTCTTTGTTCCGAAGGCGATCGATACCGGGGTTTCGAGTCCGCCTTTGAGCCCGGCCCTGATCATTGACGCCGTGCTTCTCAGCCTGTTTGCCGTTCAGCACAGCGT
>JALYXE010000552.1 GCA_030947265.1 Acidobacteriota bacterium | reverse complement strand
GCAATGAACAATCAAACGACTGGGTGGTGTACCACACTGGTTCCTCTCCAGGCGATGAAGGAACGGTAAAGAAGGTTGAGCTCCAGGTTCTCGACCATCATCCAGACAAGCGTTGGCGGCCTGTGGGAAGTAATTCAAATTTCCTCGGTTTCTATCGCTTGAAAATTCTCGACTGAAAATTCTCGACTGGCCCGAAGGAGGCTAAGCCGTGTTTGAAACGAAGTCTCGCTCCTACCGCGTTCACAGTATCGCTATCATTTATCTGGTAGCGATTGCCGGGACGCTCACCATCGCTACCCTGCGTTCGCGAGCGAAGCTAAAAACACCCACTGACACCGAACCGGCCGCTCTTGAAATCCCAAGGCGTCCGTCAGGTAAGGCCTTTTTTTCGCTGTCCACTCACCGCACTTACGGCACGAGCGACAACGCGCGTCTTTGGGTGGATTACCAGGGTGTTGACTATCTGGACTTCCGAATTTACCAGGTTAAGGATCCGCGGAAGTTTTTCACGGAGCTCAAGAACCCTCACCAGATGGGAGAACACGAAGAAGAGGAAGTTGCCAGCTCACTGCCACAACGCAAGTCGTTTCTGGAAAGGGTGCGCGCCTTCAAGCGTTGGGCTTACACGGGAGTCAAGACTTTTGTGCGCGGCCAACTTCAACATGACTCACGTCAGGCCTTCAACCAAAAATTTCGCAGCGAGACTGAACCTGTTCGCACCCCGCTTAACGTTTCGGATTATGCCCGTGTGCCGTTGCTGAATCCTGATTTACTCGTAAGCAGTTGGCGGGAACCACTGCCACCGTTGGAAAACGAATATGACCGACGCATGATCCCTTTGGGAAAACGAACGTCGGGGGTCTATCTGGTGGAAGCTGTAGAAAACAATCTGCGCGCTTACACGGTTGTCGTAGTCACTGACTTGACGATGATCGATAAGACATCTCGCGACGGCGAGCTTCTTGTTTACACCGTTGACCGCAGAACCGGTGAACCACGACCAGGCGCACAGGTTGAGATTGTGAAAGAGAAAAAGACAATCGCTACGGGCGTCACTGACAACCAGGGCATTCTGAGAACAAAGATCGAAAAAAAGAAGTCCACGACGGACAATGGCGAAGCCGAACCTGCTGGCGCAGAGCCGGATTCGGACAAAGTTAATGCGGAGTCACTTCTGATTCTCGCCAGGCAGAGTAGCAACTTCGCTATCTCCGATCTCGGGTCAGGCTTTTTCGATGGTTACGAAGGCGAAGAAGGTGGCGAGAATATCAAGGGTTACATTTATTCCGACCGTCCCGTTTATCGACCGTCTCATCAAGTCAATTTCAAAGGAATCATTCGAGCCATTGATGCGGCGGGCGCCTACAAGTCCATAAAAGACAATACCGTGAATGTAACCGTAGAAGATCCAAACAGTGCAACTATCTTTACTCAGGAGCTTACGATATCCCCCCGCGGCACGTTCAATGGCCAACTGGAACTCTCCGAGGAAGCTGCTCTTGGCAGCTATCGCATCGCGGCGGAGGTTGACGGCGAGACAGCCAGCGGCAGCTTTGAGGTGGCGGAGTATAAGAAACCGGAATACAAGGTAACGGTTTCCGCGCCCGGCAAATTCGTGCAGGCGGGCCAGAAAGCTACCTTCTCTATTGATGCGCGCTATTTCTTTGGTTCACCGGTGGCCAATGCCGAAGTCAAATACTACATCTATCGTTCGCGTTATTACGCCTGGGGTTTTGGTGAAGACGACGCAGACCTGACAGCGGAGGAGTCGGACGGCGGTGATGAATATTCGCAGTTTTACGGTGGTGGCAACGATATGGTCCAGGAGAGCGAAGGCACTCTCGATGCGCGTGGGCGCATGAATGTCGAGTTTCCAGTCCCCCAGACAGATAACACTGATACATCGGACTACAGTTATCGGCTGGAAGCGCAGGTCACCGATTCCGCCCGTCGCACCATCGATGGGAGCGCGAGTTTTGTCGCTACACGTGGCAGCACAGTAGCCCGTGCTAATCCCGATCGTTATGTCTACTACAAAGGCGAGGTTGCCAAAGTTCGTGTGACGACAACGGATTATGAGGGCAAGCCCGTTTCCGCAAAAGTGCAACTCCAGTTTGTGGAGCGTTCGTGGACCAAAAAAGAGAAGAAGACAGATGACGAATCTTCGTATCCCCAATATGAAATGCATGAGCGTGAGATAACTTCCGCGGCAGTGCAAACGGATTCCCAGGGTCAGGCCAGTTATGACTACACCACGTCTGAAGCCGGCAACATTTCAATAAAGACGGTTATCAACGAAGGCGGGAGGGAGGTCGCCTCTATAGGAGGTAATCTTTGGGTAACCGATCGGCAATATGCCTGGTCGGATTCTTCGTATTACAGCGAAGACTACAACTCAATCAAGCTAGTCCCCGATAAGAAGTCTTATAAACCCGGTGAGATAGCTCACGTTTTAGCGATCCTACCAACTGATAACGCCCATCTGTTGGTCAGCACTGAACTGACCTCGGTGATGTCTGTGCAGCATGTTGACTCGCCCGGGAGATCAATTGTCCTGGACATTCCAATCCAGGGCACTTACGCGCCAAACGTGTTTCTCAACGTGTCGTACGTGAAGGGCGGCGATATGTACACG
>JALYXE010000250.1 GCA_030947265.1 Acidobacteriota bacterium | reverse complement strand
CCCGGACCTCACCAACACGTCGACGGTGCTTAACAGAATTTTCAGCAAGTACGGGAGCTACTTGTTGCCGCAAGCCTTCCCCGAAGGATCACCGATGCATACGGCTTACGGTTCCGGCCACGCTACTGTTGCCGGCGCTTGTGTCACGATGCTGAAGGCCTTCTTCGATGAATCGGCTGTCATTCAGAACCCGGTGATGATTAACCCCGCCGATGGTGGGCAGACGCTAGTGCCCTATACGGGGCCGGACCTGACGGTTGGCGGCGAGTTGAACAAACTGGCCTCCAATGTTTCTCAGGGGCGCGATATCGCCGGCGTCCACTGGCGCACGGATGCTGTGGAGTCGAACAAACTGGGCGAACAGGCCGCCATCAACATGCTCGCCGATATGTTTGAAACCTACAGAGAGCCGTTCAGCGGTTTTTCTCTCAGGAAATTCGACGGTACGACCATCACCATCGCAGGCAATCCGGTTTCGTGAGTGAGCACCACGAACGGATTGACTAATGGTTTGTTGCGGTCACTTCAGATCTTTGACGGCGCAACCATCCCCGCCTGGCAACCAGAGCGTGCCGGAGTAATGCATCACCCGGCACGCTCAAACACTATCTGAAAATAGGACGATTTTCTGCCACGTCACTTACATTCGTATCAAACACGAGCGCATGAGTAGCTTCGCCAATTGCTTCTCGTTGCTCTGGGATAGTTTCAAGAAAAAACATTTGGGGCAATTGACCAATAACAAAAACAAAATTTCTGAAGAAACCTGTAAGAGCCACTGTTACCAGTAGCGACATGGCGGGTTCGTTTTGAAAATCTCAAACTTCACGAAGGAATCAACGCTGCGCTTCAGCGGCTCGCTCACGCACCTTACCAAAGCAGCCGCTTACCGGCGAGTCCGCTGCAAGCGCTTGTTCGGCTGCGTAAATCTTAATCGGATTATGCATTGCCTCTCAACGAGCCCGCGAGTATGGCGACGAGTACTATTACCACTTCGACTATTAACAGGAGCAGCACCATTAAAGGTGTCGCGACGAGCAACCCCATGCCTGGCAGGGCGATCACACTCACGCCCTTCCACCACAGGACCAGGACCCCGATGGTGATGAATGATGTCAGTATTGCCGCGCTTAACAGTAAAGTAAGTAGGAGATTCACGGCTCTTACCTCAGGACTGACTTATCACTCAACAGCAGCCGAACGCTGGGCATCCTGTCGAGGCGTCGGCTGCAAGGACTTGTTCTGCGGCGGCTTCACAGGCAAAAGGCTTCTTTATTTTAGAATAGTAAAGCCCTTCAACGCTCGGCTTGAAAACTCTGGCGCAGCCGTCTCTCTTTCGGACGAAGCACCTGCGCCTGCATCTTCAACGTAAAGCAAAATGAACTCATTACGCTTGGCTTCATCTACCAGACGCACGAAACGCTGAAATATTATTGACTCACTTACGCGATAGCCTTTGGTCTCCAGAAATAACGCGGCTCGAGCGACATCTGATTGTGGATTTTGCTTGAGTGCGGCTGAAACATTGGGAATGCTTTCAGCATTTAGGATATATGTTTGCCCTCCGAGGTTAACAGTTTTTGTAACAGGATAATCGTATGTAGCATTGATGTTGGGCAGGTAGCCTTCAAACTGCACCATGTACATACGCTTGATGCGCTGTTGATTACCGGCATCTACGAAGAAATGCTGTTCTACTTGTGCTCTGTCATACAGGATAAATTGCTGTGAGCCAACGTACTTGAAGGCTTTATCAAATTTCACGCGGATAGCTGGTAGAGAAGTTGAAGTAAGAATCTGACCTTTGACACACCGCGTCTGGTGAGCCTCAGCCTTGGCAGAAGATTGAGCAAGCGCAAAACTAAACAGCAACAAGCTGCTTGCAAGTGTGAGAATCGACGGTAGAGTTTTCTTCATCTTTACATTTCTCGCCTTCCGCTCATCAATGCGAGCCGCCGAACGTCCGAGTTGACCGGGCGCGGGAATTAACTGGGCCAGCGTCAAGTCTTGCGCTTAAAGAGTACGCGGTTCCGCGCTCCGGTCCAACGATTTGTTCGACATCGCGTTGAAGATCAATGACTATCGCGCCGTCCATTGTTTCCCACGACCAAGAACGCTCAAGTCTGGCTCCGCGCTTTCAAGCAACATCGTGCGGCTACAAACGCTAGTCCGAAGTTGTCCATCGTCAATTCGGTCAATGTAGACCAGGTATGATCGCCCATTAAGAAACGCGTATCCACAGCCACCGGGGGGCGGGGTACGGAGTGATAACTGTGACCGTATTTGAATTGATATGTTTCCAAGAACGTATGACCTTGAAGTGTACTTCGAGGAAGTGTCCGTTCGTATTTTTCGTTTCGACTACGGACACCACCTCGCCGGAAAATAGCGCCTTGGAATACTTTCGTTCAACTCTGACTTGCCTACCAATACTCCAATATTTTTGGGTATAGCCATAGCATCCGCAGTCGATACCGAGGTGCGAGAAGCTAAGTAGGCCAATCAAAGCAAGAGTAGTGAACATATCGCCATTGGCTAAGAAAGATGTCGAACGTGCGCTTCAGCGGCCGGCGACAACTGCACACGGCGGCAAGTTGTCGATGAGAGACACGCTGATTCCGGTCCGCTGCAAGCGCTTGTTATGCTCGCTTTTCATCTTCAGCACGCCACCTGAGAACCGCATCCTTGAGCCAGTCGGGAGCGTCATCCATCGGCGGCATCACTTCATTGCGCGTTACCTCTTCGGCACGCCTCTCCATCTCCGCAAGAGAAGGCACATCCCATTCTGTGCGTTCAGCATCAGATGTTGCTGGGACAACCATCCCACACACGCTGCCGCTTTCCATCCGGCACCATCTGCGTTCCATACTTCTGCGGCTTACCTTGATACATCAGCCATCTATCGTATGTCGCAGCAGCTAACCAACGCGCACGACGCAAGCCGAATTCAGCCGCCTTCTTCGCCAAAATGTGAGCCTGCCAAATCTCTTCTACACTCTCGCCATGATTGAGAATCCATACGGCATTGTAATAATCTTCAGGCTCTTTCAACCCGCCAGACTCAACAATGCCTTCAAGACGCTTCCGACGTTTTGCATCCCGCTCGCGTAACGCCCAATACTCCGGTGTGCCATAATCAGGATGATTAGTGCGCTCGTCCTGGTCAGCGCGAAATAAGTCCTGTAGCGGGCTATTCATAAATCATTCCTCAATTCAACTTACGCCAAAGGCTAGAGCATAACGGCTGGCGGCTCAGCGGCGAGCGCGCAGCGCGAGTCCGCTGCAGCCGCGGGTTTGGCGGCCTAACCCTATTCACGCTCATTACCAACAAACGCCCGGGGAGGACCGCAGATACGGTGTGTCCATAAGCTGGTCGAGCATGAAGGCCGCGACATCCGCCCGAGAAATTCTGACGGTCCAAAGCCGGTGACCGACCTGGCCATGACGGTACGTGTCGCGCCTGGAGCCGTTCGTCAAGACGCCAGGCCGGACGATTATCCACTCCAGGGAACTCTCCTTGATGTACCGCTCCTGTAATTCCTTATCGCGGAACATGAAGTACAGGAAAACGGGGACGATGAACAGCGTGTAGTAAAGGCCGAGCCGGCCACGGCTGTCAGCGATTCCGAGCGAGGTTTCGCACACGAAGCGCTTTACCCCAAGACTCTCCATCGCCCGAATGACGTTGCTTGTACCGGCCGACAAAATGCTTGTCGGAAAGAACCAGCGTTTGTGGCCCAATGCGGATAGCACCGCGTCTTGATTCCGAACCGCCGATTCGACCGAGGCATAATCCAGAACATCACCCCGAACCACCGTGAGGCGTTCATGCTGAATCGCCAGGTTTGACGGGACCCGAGCGAATGCTGTGACATCGTGGCCACGCTCAAGCGCCTGATCCACCAATTGACGGCCTGTTCCACCCGTGGCACCGATTACGAGAAGCCGCATTGGGCTGTGGGACCTCGGTGGGGAAAGGGGCGCAGGCTGCGCGGCGAACGTGGCTGGGCGATGCTCAGAGCGCCAACGCAAGAGATACCCGATCATGAAACCGGCTGCGGCGCCGATTTTCACGCCCAGCGGAATGTTTTCAGCGACGATGCCGAAGATTCCGCCCACCGCCACTCCAACCCCTACCCAGGCACCGAGGTGTACGTCGTGTTCTGTCACTTTTTGATCTTAGCCGCCGAACGACCGAATTGACGCGGGCGAAACCGCCAGCGACAACGTAGAATTATAGCGTCCTCCGGCAGTATGAAAATTATAATGCGCCTCGTCGAATAAAACCCTTGGATACTTCTTTGTGAATGTCGGGCGTGTGACCTTAGGGCTGAAAGTTCGGGTCAGCTACTTGTTGACCAAAGGTTAAATTGGACAGACAAATGGTTATTGCCGTAAAAGTTAGAACTGCTGTCAAGCGTAAAAAACAATTCTTCATTCAGTTTTCATCTCCATCTCAAAAAATGAATTTCAGTTGAAGATGCTTTACGTCACATCCACCATTTAAGTTCCTTCCAGTTACGAAAAGGAAAGAAGCACAATGATGAAGTTCAGCCACAGAGCGGACTCAACCACGGTACAACAGAGATGGCGGCGGCAGACAATATGGACGCTGGGGCTGCAACGACTTGTTGGGCGGCGTCTCTTGCGGCGGGGACTTGTGTGGTAAATAACGATAGCCAGATTAAGATTGAGAAGTGCCGCTAATTCACCCCTTCTTCGGTCGCGTCAGTAATATCAGGGCGAAGAGGGAACTTATTGTCTTTGATGCTCTGAAACGTGCCTTCCACGAGTGAACGACCATGTACGCCAGCACCATGGTAGAGAGCCTTGAAGACATTGATAGTATTCTGAGCGGGGCCATCGAATACCCACTTCGAGCCGTTAAAATCTGTTTCCATTGCGGTAAAGACGCCCCCGGCATAAATCAAAAGGCAGTTCTTGAAGACGCAACGAACAAATTGAGTGCCGTCCATTTGAACTTCTTGGTTGGTGAACGTGTGGTCGCTGACAATCTTCATTTCTCTCCTCTCATAAAGGCGAAGCCGCCCAACGATGGGCATCAGCGGCGCGCACGAACCGCCGCCAGCGACAAGCCTTGCATGAGAGACATGCTAATTGCGCGTCCGCTGCATGCCATTGTTATGTTTCGCTTGGGGCTGGAAATGGAGTTCTTCTTTGCCATTTGTTCCAGGCGAAAGCACTAAGCGGCCACAACATCAGAATCGCCGCGATCCAGAACCAAAGCCAATCATCCAACCAAATATCGAGAGGACGAGGCTGTGGATTTGAATTACCCGATAGAAGCAATAGCACGACGAAAACGCTTGCTGAGAGGCTAACCGACATACCGACAACTTGCCTGAACCACACCTGCTGACTGAAATGTTCTTGCTTTCGACGAGCCGTAACGAACGCACCGATTGAGCCGATGAGGATTCCAAGGGTGAGCAACAGACCCAGACCGACAGCAGCGATTAAAGCAATCACACCATAAAGATTCATACCAGCCTCAAACCTCGCCTTGACATCAACTAGTACGCCTTCTCGATATCAGGAAGAAGAAACATAACTCTGAGCTTCAGCGGCTCGCCCACGCACCCAACCAAAGAAGCCGCGTACCGGCGAGTCCGCTGCAAGCGCTTGTTAGATTGCGGGTTTAGGTTTTATACACCCACGCCTTTGCACTCGCGACACTATGATTATCGTAGCCGCCGGCAACCAGGACTCGACCATCTGTTAGCAACGTCGCCGTCGAGTAAAATCTTGCCGCATCCATCCGACCTGTGGCTACGCTAAACGTTCTTGACACAGGATTATAGATTTCTACCTGTTCACCGCCGCCGGCAATTAAGACTTTGCCGCTTTTCAGCAAGGCAACTGCGTCCGGCAATTTGAAACGAGCCATGTTCATTTTGCCAATAGCGGAAAAAGCTCCCTTTGCCGGCTCATACATTTCCGCATTAGCATATCGCCCCTGCCAATCGCGACCATCTGACCCGCCAACAACAAGAACATTCCCATCGGTCAGCAACATCGCCGCCTGTTTATAACGTGGGACGGTCATGTTGCCAGTGATGGTAAAACTTCCGCTGGCCGGATTGTATAATTCGGCGCTAGCCAGTGGGTGCTGATACTCACCGCCACCAGCAACTAACACTTCGCCATCAGACAGGAGAACGGCGGTGTGCATGGTGCGCCCCGAGTTCATGTTGCCCGTTAGGATGAACACTCCAGTTGCAGGATCATAAATCTCAGCACTCGAAAGCGCGCCGCCATTTTCACCACCGGCCACTAAGACCTTGCCATTTGAAAGCAATGTTGCGGTAAAGTCGCCTCGCGCGCTGGACATTTGACCGGTGAGAGTAAACACGCCCGTACTTGGATCGTAAAGTTCGGCACTCGCGAGCAGGCCTTCGCTGCTCCAGCCGCCGGCAATGAGGACTTTGCCGCTCGGCAGCAGTGTTGCGCTATGTCCAACGCGCTGAGTGCTCATATTTCGATTAGCAGCGGTGAATCTTCCCGTCATCGGATCATAAAGCTCGGCGCTCCGGAAAAAG
>JALYXE010000548.1 GCA_030947265.1 Acidobacteriota bacterium | reverse complement strand
AACAGGCGCAGGTGGACCTGCAAAAGACTTCTCAGCAGCTTGAGCATGCGACCCTGGCATCGAAACAGGCGCTCAAAGCGCGCGACAATTATGTGCTGCAAATGCAAAGGCGTACTGCTGAAGCAATGCAGTTAATCAATCAGGCAAAGCAGGCGAAGCTGCAGGAACAGCTTGCCCAGACGATGGAGTCGTTCCAGATTGGGGATGACGCGTCCACCTTTGATGAGATGCGCGACAAGATCGATCGACGCGCGGCTGCAGCGGAAGCAAAGTTGCAGCTTGGTTCTGCATCAGTAGATAACCAGATGCAGGACATCGAACGTGAAGCGATGGATATGCAGCTGCAGGATAAGCTGCTCGCCTACAAACAGGAGATGGGACTTTTGCCGGCCTCCACTGCGGGTTCCCGGCAAGCGCTGACCGCGAAAAGCGAGACAGATTCGAATGAGCGCAGCGCGGAAGTTGTCAATGATGGCAGCCGGATAAATTAAGGCGGGTTTAGTAGGCGGATCGCAAATGTTTAGTGTTCTCATTGTTCAAGGATATGTCCGAGTTCCCTAAGTTTGATCTCAAGTATCTGAAAGAGGCCTTCAACGAACCCCTAAATTTCTTGGGATTGGTGAGTTTTGCGGTCATGGGAGCCTTCACGATGGCTTCTGCGCATGACGTCACGCCACTGGCCGCAGGCCTCGCCGCTGAAACAGTTTATCTAGTTACCGTGCCAGCCAGTTCATTCTATCGCCGACTCGTTGACCGCCGGGAGAAACAACGCCTGGCGAAACTGCGCGACCAGCAACGCGAGGCCTCAATCAAGCTCTTTGATCCGCGCGAGCGGGAGGCCGTTGAGTATTTGCGCTGGATGAAGAATCAAATTTACTCGAACTATAAGAAGTTCACCGGCACCAAACAAATTCCTTCAAATATTCAGAGTCTGGATCAGCGCTGGGAAGACTTTGTCGATCTACTGGACGTTTACCGCCGGCGCAAGCATCACCTGAGATCGATTAACCGCCAGGCCGTGCAAAACCAACTTCTTCAGGCCGAGCGTTCGGTTGAGTCCTCCAAGGACGATCGCGAGCGAAGGATTCAACAGTCGAATGTGGAGATCCTCAGAAGACGCGTCGCCGCCTTTAAGGATATTGAGCGTTCCGTGAAGCTTGTTGAAGGCCAGTTGCAGTCGATAGAAAACTTCTTCGGGCTTGTTAACGATCAAGTGGTCACTTTACCAACGCCCGAGCGCGTGTCTTCGCTGGACTTCGAGCAGCTTAGCGACTCGATTGCCTTGACGAAGGAGATGCTGGAAGAGACTTCAGATACCTTCGCTGCGCTCGACAGTCACAACCGCGACATCGGCAAATTCGAATTGCTGCTCTCCAACAGCTCAAAATAGTTCATCCTGGCACCAGCTTTCGAGTGTGGCCGATTACAGAACCGCGAACTGTAGCGAGCGGATCCTAGAGTCGGTGCCATCCTTATAATCCGCCAACCTGAAATAGGTTGCTCGCATTGCAGAACCGCTCGCGGTAGCGAGCGGATGCTCGCGGTTCTGCATTGCCAGCGTTTTTTCATGACGCTTCGACATCTTGGGAATGCCTCTATAATCGGGTTGCTGCGCCGCCAAAAACTACTATTTATCAGACACTTACTTGTTAACGTGAAATCTCAATTTACACACTGTATTGCACTGAAAAAAAAGATGACCACTACATATTGACATTGACGTTACAAGGGAGTATATTCCGCTCCGCTTGATACGAGGCTGGTTTACTGGAGCAGCGGCGCGCCCCCTTTGGCTGCTTTCCACACAGGTTTTTCGCTTCGAGAAAAGCCAACCGAACTAACCGCTACACATGATAAGGATGGCCGCGTCTACTATAATGTAGCCGTATAACCGTCTTCAAAACTCCCAAGATTTTGCTCGTGCTCCCCAGCACGAGAAAGGCAGATAAGATGAGCGCAACCATTGGCAACAACACCCCGGCGAACGCATCTTCCGGAGCAGGTACAGGCGGTTCCGCAACTCCCACCCCTCGTCGAAAGACCCAGCCCCTGGGACTCAATGCCAAGCGTGTTATCAGCAAAAGATATTCGTTGAAGGACGCGAAGGGTCGCGCGCTCGAGGAGTGGCCGGATATCGTTCGCCGTGTCGTGGGTCATGTTTCGGCTGCTGAAAAAGACTCCAAGAAAAGGGACGAGTTCTTCGAAGCGATGAGCGAGGTGATGTTAGCTCGTGAGTTTGTGCCGAATACCCCCTGCCTGGTAAACGCTGGCAAAACCAATGGCCAGCTGGCGGCATGTTTTGTCCTCGATGTCCCGGATTCGATAACGGGAATCATGGATCACGCCAAGGCTGCGGCGACCATTCATCAAACCGGCGGCGGTACGGGGATGACTTATGAATTTCTAAGACCGTCAGGGGCTCTAGTGGGTTCCACGCGCGGAGTTGCTTCCGGGCCCGTCTCTTTTATGAACATCGTCAACCAGGTCACCGACGTTGTGAAGCAGGGCGGCGTGCGTCGTGGCGCCAACATGGGCATGATGCGCGTAACGCATCCTGACGTACTTCGCTTCATCCATGCGAAAAACGATCAGCACTCGCTTACTAACTTTAATATCTCCGTCAACGTTACCGACAAGTTTTTGAAGGCAGTTGATAGCAACGAATGGTTTCAGCTCGAGTTTAATGGTGAGTCATGGACTGAGAGCATTTACGATCCAGTGCGTGACGATGACTATGTCGTCTATCGCCGCCGCGACGGCTCGAGCGTGACTTTCCCGGATCGCAAATCCTTCTTGAGTGCTGATCTTTCCGACTGCTCCATTGAAGAGCCGCCGCGACCGGGCATGGTCTACGCGCCGGACATCTGGAACCGCATTGTCGCCAGCGCGCACAAATATGCAGAGCCGGGGATTGCTTTCATCGACGAAGTGAATCGTCACAACCACATGATGAAGTCGATGGGTCCGATTTATTCATGCAATCCATGCGGCGAGCAATTTTTGCATTTCTCAAACTCCTGCAATCTTGGCTCGATTGATTTGAACAAATTCTACGACCCTGAGAATCGCGTTGACTGGGATCGCCTGCGTGAAGTGACACATCTTTGCACGCGCTTCCTCGACAACGTGATCGACACCTGTGCCTGGCCGCTGCCGGAGATCAATGATGTCGTCACTCGTACGCGTCCCGTTGGTCTGGGCATTATGGGCTTTGCAGATCTCTGCTTGAATTTGAAAGTTACTTACGGTTCGCCGGCCTCGATCGATTTGATGGAAGAGATGATGGGCTTCATTCGTCGTGAGGCCTGGAATGCCAGCATCAAGATTGGCGCTGAGAAGGGAACCTTCCCTGAATTTGAACCAAACCGCGAAGACTACGAAGACTTTCTTTACAACCAGATCGGCATTTCGCGTGATGTGCCGCTGACGCCGCGCAACTATGAAGTGACGACAATCGCGCCGACGGGCACTATATCTCTGGTCGCGGAGACATCTTCCGGCATTGAGCCAAACTTCTCGTGGGCCTATGTGCGCAAGGATACGCTGGGCACGCGGACGTATGTTCATACACTGGCTGCGCAAGCCTTGGGTATCGAAGTCGATCAGACCGAGCAAGAGTCGATTGATAAAGCGGCCGACTATGTTTGTGAGCACGAAATCGAGTTGCCGCAGTATTTCATTTCGGCGATGAACATCAGCGCCGAGCAACACGTGCATGTCCTGGCAGCCGCGCAGAGGAATGTTGACAACAGCGTTTCCAAAACCTGCAACGGCGCGCTAAACGACACGGTCGAGTCTGTCGACAAGCTCTATCGTCTGGGCCGCCAGCTTGGTTGCAAGGCGGTAAGTTACTATCGCGACGGGTCGCGCGACAATCAAGTCCTTACCTCGATGAAGGCGACAGATTTACCAGGCTCAGCAGTCAAGGGTGAGATGGCCTGCAATCCCGAAGCAATGGTCGAAGTGCTCGACGAGCCTCCGGCAAGCCGCTTAGACGCAGCGCATGTTGTTCCTATCGCTACGGACGCTGAATTATTGACTCGCCAACAAATACAGGCCGACAC
>JALYXE010000524.1 GCA_030947265.1 Acidobacteriota bacterium | reverse complement strand
CGATGGAATCGAGCGTCGTCTGCTTGAGGATGTATCGGCCCCGAATGAACCTACCCTGAAAAAGCAGGCCCTTGCCGGTCGGTCGCCCCTCTACGCGATCGCGCTCGGCATTCCTATTATCGCGGTCGTTAAGTATCTGCGGATAGGTAACCCTTCCGCTTTGTCTGCGTCGCCTGCGACGCCTGTTCAAGCTCCCTTGGCGGGTTCACAGGATGGCGGCCAGATGACCCAGCAACGAATGGAGGCGAACGTCGCTGCTCTCGCCAAACGTTTGGAACAAAACCCCGGCGACGCTCAAGGTTGGATAATGCTGGGGCGCTCGTACACGACGCTGGAAAAATACAGCGAAGCGAGCAACGCCTATGCGAAAGCCACCGCGTTGAAATTAGATGATGCCGACCTCTGGGCGGATTACGCGTTCGCGATGGCGATGGCTAATGGACAAAGGCTTCAGGGGTCGCCGCTTGAGTTAGTCAATAAAGCTCTTAAGCTCGATCCTGAAAACGCGAAAGCCCTTGACCTTGCCGGAACTGCTGAGTTTCAAGCCAGGAATTACAAGAAGGCGATCAATTACTGGCAGAAATTACAGGATAAGGCTCCGCCCGATTCCGAATTGGCCCAGGCACTCTCGCGAAGAATCAAAGAAGCAAAGTCATTGGCGGGGCAAGGCGCAAAATAAAATGAGTTAGAATGACCGTGAATGGATTGACCAGGGAGATAACCTGATGCTCGACTCGAAGCGAAAAGCGGTTGATTGCAGACGTCATCCAAGCGAAAAAGGATGCACGCTCCGCATCGAAGGAACAGAAGAAGAAGTGCTCGAGGCTGCAACGCAACATGCGGTAACGGCCCATGGACACACCAACAGCCCCGAGCTGCGCGAACAGATAAGAACTCTGCTACAAGATGCCGTGGAGTAGGACCAACCATTACTTAATCCGGAAATACGAATGACACGAGACAATCTTCTCTTCTCAGTTATCGGTCTGTTGCTGGGTTTCATAGTAGGTTTCATCTTTGCCAGTACCATGAATCAGCGCTATGGACCGGCTGGCACTGCAAGTGTGCCAAGTGGCCAAAGTCTGCCCGCAGATCATCCACCAATTGAAGCTGGTGATGCGGGAAATACGCAAAATCCACAACAAGTTTTTGCGCAGGTGCAGGCTGCAATGACCAAAGCGCGCAACGAACCAAACAACTTTGATGCTCAGGTCACAGCTGCCAAACTCGAGTACCAGGTGCAACGCTATGATCAGTCGATTGAGTTTCTGCTGAAGGCTAATCAACTCAAGCCGGAGAACTTTGAAGTAGTGATGATGTTGGGAGAGGCCAATCTTGAAGGCGGCCACCATGATGTGGCTGAGAAATGGTACAAGGCCGCGCTGGCCAAAAAGCCCAACGATGTGAGCGCGTTAGCGAGTCTCGCCTTTACCTATCTTCAGAAAGGCGATGCCAAAGAAGCTGACAAAGCAATTGCTAATTTGGAGAAAGCCGATCCGAGCAATCAAGACTTAGCTCAGTTTCGCGACAAGCTGGCCAGTCTCAAATCGGGAGCTAACCCGAAATAGCTGTTGTAACGCAAACTCGGTTTGCTCGGTTGTTGTAACGCAAACTGTTAGTTTGCGTCCGAGATCGTAACTCAGACTACTAGTTTGCGTAGTTCTTTAAGACTGTCCGTTCTGCGCGTTGTTGCAAGGCAAACTAACCGTTTGCGTTACAGTTCAAGGCGAGATCGTCATGCGCACAATGTTTGCCAGCTGAATCCTCTGTAGCTTTCCGTCTTTACCCACCACGACCACCTGTCCATTCTCGACTGTCACGCGGCGCAAGCTGTTCATGTATCGTTCGACAAGAGTTCCGTCTCTGGTTTCAATAATAAGTCGGGGACCACTGTCGGCCGGCTCCTGCGTCTCAGGTCCTTTAGAAACCCGACGCGCAGTTGCGCTCCTCCTTGATGGGCGCTTTCTTGCCGGTGTGGTTTTGGTTTCTGTCTCCGAACCTTCTGCGGGAGGTTTACTTTCTGACTCATTTTTAGCCGCTGACTCTTCTGTTTTTTCCGGCTCAGGTGTGCGTGCGCGTCGACTTCCGGGCCGGCGCGCTCTGGAGTTTCTTGAAGCCGTTTTAGCGGCCGCCGGGTTGGCGCTGCCTGGCTCCGCGGATTCAGTTGGCGTTGAGTCACTCGTGGGCGCTGTTGCCACTTCGGGCGCGGCTGGCTCCTCGATTCGCGCTCCCACAGACGAAACTCGCCTACCCTTTTTTCCACTCCGGGTAATGGATTTTGATGGTGGATTGACTATAGCCTGGCTTCCAGCAAGCAATGGTTCACTGGTTATGGGCTCAAACGAACCTCCGAAATGAAGCCTATATGTGCCGCCGTCATCGTTTGGCGTGCGCGCCTCTACCCGTAGTAACAGGTCCTCTCGCGTACGCAAATAAATGCTTTTCGTAATTGACGAAGAGCTTCCTGCATAGAGGGTAAATTTCAAGAGCGGCCGCAGACCGGCGGCGGTGAAGATATCTATATCGCCATTCAAGTTGCGAGTCTCAACTGTAATCAGTACATCGCCGGGCGTCCCTGTGAAAGCGTAGAAGTGATCAGTCAGTCTGGAATCGCCGATATCTCTTGCCGTAATTGTGCCAACGACTTCGTTAGCACGGATAGGCGATGGCGAAGCAATATCCAGCGATTGACTGCGGGCGATGCTTCCCAATGCGGTAATACAACAGACTAACAACAGCATGCGACGCGAGACATCTGTAATATGGCGAGCCTTCAAAACAATCCGCATAAAAACTCGTAGCTAACAAAAAACCAGTAGGATCCACGTCCCAGTAACATCAATCAAGAGGCTAAGAATATCAGATTTGCTGTGGGAATCGAATGCGAGTGCAATAGACGAAGAATCTGAACCTGATCCATCTAAAATCACCAGGTAACCATTCGACTTAGATCAGCTCAGGCTTGGGAAGGGTTGCCACACCGCCGGGGCAAGCACTGAACACGTTGGGAATTTGGCGGGTCAGCCTTACTACTCAGGAAACTTCGTGCAGAGCGAAATTGATGAACTGGTTTCCAAAACGTCGAAACTAACCCTTTGTGTTAATAAGCGGCTGGTAGGACTGCAACTAAATTTGCTATTGACAAAAACAACGCTCGAGGAGTACCCTCCGCGCACCACTGCGTAACTAAGCGTGAGTCGTTTCTCTCTCGAACCTCGCAACAACGACTCGCAAACTGCTTAACTAGTCGTGAGTCGTTTCACTCTCGAACGTCGCATCGACGTCTCTTCAAAC
>JALYXE010000239.1 GCA_030947265.1 Acidobacteriota bacterium | reverse complement strand
GGAGTCAATCGCGCATGACCCCTTGAGCGAAGATCAGTCCATAGCAATGCAGCACGCCTTTACGGACTACGGCATTCTGGTCAACTCTGCCGATTGGAGCGGGAAACTTTCGGAAGATGCGATGTCCGAGATGGCCACCGCCGCCGAAAAACACGGCTTTGGCCAGGCGGCTGTTACCTACCGCATTCGCGACTGGGGAGTCTCACGCCAACGATTCTGGGGCGCGCCTGTTCCTATTGTCTACTGCGACAAGTGCGGAATTGTGCCGGTGCCAGAAAAAGATTTGCCGGTCCAGTTGCCTGAGCACGCCGAGTTTACAGGCTCGGGCGAGTCGCCACTGGCAGGAGTGGCCGAGTTTGTGAATACCACCTGTCCGAAGTGCAAGGGTTCCGCACGCCGAGATACCGATACCATGGATACCTTCGTCGACTCGTCATGGTATTTCTTCCGTTACTGCGATCCGCGCAACGAGGCTGCGCCTTTTGATCTCGCGCTCGTCAAAGAATGGACGCCGGTAGACCAATATATCGGCGGGGACTCCCACGCTGTAATGCACCTGATCTACACGCGCTTCTGGACAAAGTTCATGCGTGACATTGCTCTTGTTTCTTTTGACGAGCCGGTGAAGAAACTGCTGACACAGGGCATGGTGACTAACCGGCTCGAAGGAACTGACGAGTGGAAGGCAATGTCGAAGAGTCTGGGAAACGGCGTCGATCCCGACGAAATGATCGCAGTTTTTGGCGCTGACGCTGCGCGACTCTTTATCCTCTTCGCGGCGCCGGTGGAAAACGAATTGCGCTGGTCTGAGACGGGAATCGAAGGAGCGGTCAGATTTCTCCGGCGCGTTTACACGATGGTTTGGCGTTGGCACGAGCGTTTGTCGAACGTGGCACGTGAAGATTTCGCGCCTGGCGGCGAAGACTGGAGCCCGGAGGCGCGCTCGCTGCGACGCAAAACCCATCAAACGATTGCGCGCGTAACCAGCGACTTCGACGAGCTGCATCTCAACACAATCGTGGCGGCATTGATGGAGCTGTTCAACGAGCTCAGCGACTTTAATGCGGATCCTGGCACCGCATCCCATAGAGACGTGTTCGCAGTGCGCCAGGCATTGGAGTCTCTGGTGTTGATGCTTTCGCCCTTCTGTCCCCACGTTGCCGAGGAGATGTACGAAGGGCTGGGCCATGCCGGCGGATTGTTGAATTCTGCGCGTTGGCCGCAGGCCGATCCAGAACTGGCGCGCCGGGAGGAGCTGGAGATTCCAATTCAAGTCAATGGAAAACTGCGTTCGCGAGTTCTGGCTTCGCCGGAGGTAACCGAAGATGAACTGCGCACGGCAGCGCTCAATGACGAGAAGATCCAAGCCTTCATTAAGGGACACGATATCGTCAAAGTTATTGTTGTACCGCAGCGGCTGGTGAATGTGGTGCTCAAGTAACGCTGATGGATAATGAATTGGATCCGGAGCACAGTATCAATAGTTAGACGCACAACCTGGCTACCTTTAGAGGCCGTTTCCTTGTGGTTAACTCAGAGTCCGGTATTTTGGGACGTGTGCTGAATCGTCTTACAGTCCTGCTTGATGGCCCACGTTTGAATTGGCAGGAACAGCAAATTTCCCCGCCGTAAGACTCGGTTGCTTGTCCATGAACTAGCCGCTAGAATCAACCGCGTCCGTCACCTTTGCCACCACTTCGTAACGAGCCCTAAATGAAAGAATGCCCAGCTTGTAGGCGCTGTTTCCCTGACGAGATCAATCACTGTCCGCAGGACGGCGACGCAACCACGCCGTCGCTTCTGGGCGAACCCATACTCGACGCTCGTTACCAGCTGGAGAGACGACTCGGTCAGGGTGGAATGGGAGTCGTTTTTCAAGCTCGGCACATTTTTCTCAAGACGTCTCACGCCATTAAAGTAATTTTGCCCGATCTGGTTGGGAACGACCCCATGCTGGTCACCCGTTTCCGTCAGGAAGCGCTTGCCGCTGCGGCCATTCGTCATCAGAACATTATTGCGGTCACGGATTTTGGCGTTGTGCGTGGCACGATGCCTTTCCTGGTGATGGAATTCGTAAACGGCCAATCGCTTCAGGACATCCTTGCCGAAGAGAAAGCGATGTCGCCGGCGCGAGCGTTGGAGTTTGCCTCTGCCATCGGTGCCGGTGTGGGAGCGGCGCATCGACAGAACATAGTGCATCGCGATCTGAAACCTTTGAATATCATGACGCAGGCAGACCAACCTATTGCGCAAGGTCTGAAGATCCTCGATTTTGGTTTGGCGAAGATTAAATCCGGTGAACTGCTCGGCTCGTTTATTCAAGCAAAAACGAGCGGTTTGATGGGGTCGCCTTTTTATATGGCGCCGGAACAATGGTCGGATGAAGAGCCAGACGCCCGAGCCGACATCTACAGCCTGGGAATTATTCTTTACCAGATGTTATCCGGCGATGTCCCGTTCAAAGGCTCATCGATTCCTTCCATCATGAAGAAGCACATCACGCTGCCGCTGCCAAGTTTTAAGTCGGTCGGCGTTGACGTGTCGCCAGGAATTGAAGCGGTTGTGCGCCACGCCCTGGAAAAAGAAGTGTCTGAACGCACGCCGTCAGTTGAAGCCTTTATCGAGGAATTAAAAGACGCCGTAGAAGTAGCGGGTTCGACCATGCCGTCCGCTGGAAGAACTGCGCCGCTCCATCCTAACAAAACCCAAGCCACGCCCGCCGCAACCACCAGTAAATCTCTGCCACAGGCGACTTCAGAGACGTCATTGGACTCGATGGCAGGCACGATTAGTTCCTCGGCTTTGGACGCTGAAGCACAGGAACAGATCTCCGCGTCGCGTGAAGCTTTGGAACGTGCGCAACAAGAACGCGATCGAGTTGCTCGCGAAGAACTGCAGCGCGAGGCCGACGCCCGTCGCAAAGCTGAAGAAGAGAAAGAGCGACAACGAAAGGAACAAGAGGAACACGCACGCAAAGAAAGAGAAGATAAAGATCGCGAAGAGCGCGAGCTAAAGCAGCGCGAACATGTGGAGCGTCAAAAGCGCGAAGACCAGCTGGCCCGCCTTGCCACTGGCGGCACGCCTCAAGTAACCGTCGTAGATCCGAGAGCCACTCGGGTGCATCAGGAGGTCAAAACGGAGGTAGTTGGTAATAATAGCTTTCCCGGGGTTGCACCTATCCCTCCGGAGAGTTTGCCTCCTTTGCCCTCTTTGCCGACCTCACCGCCCGCCGAGAGGAAGAATAGTTCGTTGTTAGTGATCGGGGGAGCCTCCCTGCTTTTGTTATTGTTGGTGGGCGGATTTGGTGGATACTTTTTGTTGAGGTCGAAACATGCTGCCACTGGTGGTGGCGCGGGCACCAGCGGTACAAACCAGGGTACCAGCAACACGAGCGAAAATATCAAACCTGATCTAATTGAGATTCCGGGCGGAACATTTCAGATGGGCAGGAATGATGGACCACCACAGGAGCGGCCGGAACATTCCGCAACGGTTCAGAAGTTTTATATGGATCGGACAGAAGTAACGAATGCTGAATACGCACAATTTGTACGCGACACGAACTACGAGTCGCCCAGCCATTGGGTTGAAGGCAAACCCCTAACCGGTCAGGAACATTGGCCGGTTGCAAATGTTTCGCCCAGAGATGCCGACGCCTTCGCGGCCTGGCGCTCAAAACGCGACGGAGTCACCTACCGCCTGCCAACGGAAGAGGAATGGGAGTTCGCGGCCCGCAACGGTGGTGAGTTTAAATCCTATCCCTGGGGAGACATCTGGGAAGACAAGCGGGCGGTAGTTAAGGAATCTTCGCCCAAGCCAGTTGGGACTTATCCCGATGGTAAAGATCGCTGGGGACTGGTGGACCTCATCGGAAACGTTTGGGAATGGACTTCTTCCAAAGCGTCTGTCTACACGAGTGCGGCGGAGATTCCCCCGGCAAACAGAGAATGGGTTGTTGCTCGCGGAGGATCATACGCCAGCGATCCAAACGACAAGCAGATACCCATCTCTGCTACATACCGAGATTGGTTTGAACCTACCCTGAGACATGAGAATTTCGGTTTTCGCCTGGTGCGTTCCGGTCAGTAGCCTACCT
>JALYXE010000484.1 GCA_030947265.1 Acidobacteriota bacterium | reverse complement strand
AATGATCGTCCAAATTTCACAGGTGACACCAAACTGCTTCATTGGCGCGGTCCTGGTAACCCCATCGATCCATCCATACTAAATCTATTTGCGTTACCAACTATTGGACAATCGGGAAATCTGCCGCGCAACGCCGGCCAGGGTCCCAGGGAGTTTTTTCTTGATCTAAACGTGACTCGCGAATTCCGCTTGAACGAACGAATGCAACTGCGTCCCGTAGTTGAGTTTGACAATGTTCTCAACAAAACTGTCTTCAGCTTCGGCAGTGAGTTCATAAACTTTAGCGCCCTGGCACCTACGGCGACGCCGGCACAACGTCAGGGATTCCTCGACTCTTTTCTCGTCCCTACTCGCACACTCCGTCCGCGCCAAATTCGTCTGGGGATTCGCCTGGACTTCTGAAACACCTTACTTTTCTCTGTTATCCTCCTGTCCTCTGTTTCTATCTGGTTAATCACTTGGAGGTTTGTTCCGGTTACAACTCCAGGCTCTTCTTTGCTAAACTCCGCGCGTTAGGACAGGAGTTCGCTTAATCTTCAAAACCCAGAATGCGCAATCCTCCTCCACCAGAATCAGAGCACGTGAGCGAGGTCGACACGGCCTTGCTTGATGCTGAGCTCTTCCTCAAATACAAGGCGCCGGAAAGGGCTCTGAAGCGTTTGCGCACAGCCCTGGAGGGGAATCCTCGTTCCATTCCGCTGCGAGAGCGAATGCGCGAAATCTCTACGGTTCAGAAGCAGAAGGATGAAGCGGCGCGCCAATGCCTGGCGCTTGCGAGTCTCTATATCGAGCGTGACGATTTTGACAGCGCCTACGAGCGGCTGCTGGAAGCAAAGCAGCTCGACGCCAGGATCAACATTGCCAGCGGACTGGAAGCCATCCGACAAGCGCGTCGTCCCGATCTTCGACCTGACGCGGCCGCACATCCCACGCATGTTGCTGAATACGTCACGCTTGCCGGCGACCTTTCGGCAATCAGTGTTTTCGATGCGATTCAGGTGGTCGAGAACGCAAAACTTACCGGCTCGCTCACCCTTATGGGCGAACGCCAAAATGGACGAGTGCTTTTTAATAAGGGAAGAATTGTCGACGCGGAAGTGGGCGGAGCTTCAGGCGAGTTGGGCTTCCGTCAGATTGTGGAGATCACGCACGGAGGCTTTGAATTTCAAAAGTCTGCCCAGGGGTTTCCCATTCGCATCGAGGCGCTCAGCAATACCAACCTCATTCTCGACACGCTACGAGAACTCGACGAAGGCAAACGCTAAAGCACTCGCTTCAGCCTAACCAGAAATAAGATCGACTTTTGTCGGCTACCTGGCGGGGGACATTCCAGGCGCGATGGTCGCCACATTTTTTGTCTTTCTTCCTTCATTTATTTTTGTAATTGGCGGTGCTCGCTACATCGAGCAGGTTCGCAATAACCGTTCGGTGCAAGCATTTCTGTCAGGCGCGAGCGCCGCCGTTGTTGGAGTCATTCTCGCCGTTTCGCTCGAGTTGTTGCCAGAGGCGCTGATTGATCTGCCGAGCATCGTAATCGCAGTTATCGCCTTTGCGCTTATTGTTCTGGTGAAGGTTGACATCGCGTTTGTTGCCGCGGGAGCTATGGCCACGGGCATCGCTTATGCGCTGCTGCGTGCCCTCGCGTAGAACGTATAGATAGACGGTTGGAGGGTAGTGGATCAGTTTTGGAATTAGCGAAGGCCAGTTCGCTCTTACAGAACCGGGAGCGGTAGGGACCGGATGCAGCCACTCAACACCAGCGTGGCAATTTGGATGGAATCAGGAAGTCGCAATCCCCACCTCGAGTTTAGCATCCGGTCGCTCGCGGTTCTGTTTGTTGACCTTTTCGCTCCTGCACTCGATTCTCTGAACGATTCAATAGTGCTGCTCTTATTTCTCAAACCAACCCACTTCCATTGGAGGACGCACCTTGACAGCAAAAGCGAACGATGAGACCAAACGGGTTTTGCTAATTAGCAATTCGACCCTTCACGGCGGCGGATACCTCGATCATGCCGAAGCTGAAATTCGCAGTTTCCTCGGCACTAACAACGACAGCAAACCACATTTTATTTATGGAAATGAACCTCCAGGCTACCGTCCCTGGTGGCCCTTCTGAGCCTGCGGCAGTTCGATTGTAAACGAGCTTCCTGTTCCCAATTCCGACGTGACTGTGACTTCGCCTCCGTGCGCACGTGCCAGGTGCTTCACAATCGCAAGCCCAAGACCGGTGCCGCCCATGTCTCTCGAGCGTGCTCTATCTACGCGATAAAACCTCTCAAAGAGCCGCTCCAGGTGTTGGCCCGGAATTCCTTCGCCGGTGTCTTCCACAATGATCTTATCGCGCGCTTCAGCCTTGCTACTGCGCAGCCATGTTCCATCAGCGGGTGTCACGGTTTGGTTGTCACGGGCTGCGTTTTCGTATTTGATCGTCACCTGCCCATTCTCGCGATTGAACTTGATGGCATTATCTACGAGGTTGGTGAGCATCTGTTCAAGTCGGCGCGCGTCAGCATGGACCGTGACCTCGCGAGGGACATCGTTTGTCACAACTATCCTTTCCGCGGAAGCTTTCGTTGCGAGCGATGAGATTACATCGTTGACGATTGGATACAGCTCAACCTCCTGGCTTTCAACTTGGAAGTTACCAGCTTCGATCGCACTTAACTCGAGAATGTCACCGATGAGATCGCGCATCCTGGTAGCGTTTTTGCTAATGATGGAAAGAAAACGTTGGCTGCTTTCTTTGTCCTCGATTGCTCCGGCCTCAAGCGTTTCGACAAATGCGAGGATCGCTGTCAGCGGAGTGCGCAGCTCGTGTGAGACGTTGGAAAGAAACTCCTGCCGAATATGCTCCAGTCGCTCCATGCGAGTGACATCAATGAAAACTCCCAATGCTCCCTGGGCGCTCGGGCCGCCTTCCGCGTCTTTGCCGTTCGAGTTACTTAGCGGGACGACGCGAAGATCGAAGACCAATCGCTCTGGAAAATGCGTTTCGATCTTGACTCCGCTGCGCTCGATTCCTCTTAGCGCATCCAGAAAAGCGCCGTTGATGGCTGGATTCCGAGTAAGTTCCGTCAGACGCTGAGCATTGAGCTCTCCGCGGGAAATATTGAACAAACGGTGCGCGGCTGCGTTTGAAGCGACCACCCGCATGTCCTTGTCAACCACCAGCAAGCCCTCGCGCATTCCGCTCATCGTTGCTTCAAATAATTTTCCCAGCTCAAAAGTATCCGCGCTGGACTCGTTTTCTGCAGGGGTAATGCCGGGACTTGAGTAAAGTTTTTGTGTGGAAGTTCGGTGTAGACGGCCGCTACCAAGCAACACTGCGGCGACCACTACAAGAATACAAGCAGCGGTGACTCGCGCCGTAAAGGAAGGCAGCAGAAGAAAAAATGCGAGGAAAACAGAGCCGGCGGCCATCAGATAAGCATTACGTCTGGACATCTTTATTACCGAAACGGCACGCGAGGCTGCCTCCAAGGAATCAAAATGCATCCGGGTCGACTTTCGCAATCACGATAAGAGTTTAATGACCGTTTAGTCAGCGCACTTGTGCGCCACCGTCGGGGCACAAGTGCCCTTTCTAAACATCGAGCCGGCAAAGGAAATGCCGCATCAAACCTTTGCTGGACAACCGACGAAACGGTAGCCGACGCCAACAACAGTTTCGATGCAATCGCCGCAATCACCGAGCTTTTGTCGCAAGCGCCGGATGTGAACATCGAGCGTCCGCGCATCGCCGTAATAACTGTAGCCCCAGACGTTGTCCAGCAACTGTTGGCGCGTGACCACGCGGTCGGCGCTCTTCGCCAAAACAGATAACAAGCTAAACTCTTTGTTGGTGAGCCTCACCTTATTACCACGGCAGACGACTCGGATGTTGTCGAAATCGATCTGCAGCTGATCGTCTTCGTAAGTCTTGCCCCTGGTCTCATCCGTCCGACGCATAACGGCGCGCACACGCGCCAAAAGTTCTCGTACTGAGAAAGGCTTCGTTATGTAATCGTCGGCGCCAAGATCGAGGCCGGCCACTCGGTCGGATTCAGATGCTTTTGCCGTCAACATTATGATGGGAGTGCGCCGGGTCGCGGGTTCTCTTCTAAGTCTGCGACACAACTCACTGCCACTCATTCCCGGCAACATCAAATCCAGGATTATCAGCAACGGTGGCTCGCCCTCGTTAAGGGCCGCGGCCAGGCCCATTTCACCTGTCAACGCCGTAGTGGCAGGCCATCCTTCCCGCTCGAAGTTATATTTCAAACTTTCGGAGATATCAGGGTCATCTTCGATAATGAGGATTGGCCGTTGCATTTTTCACAATGTAGGACAGGCATTCCCGCCCGTCAGAGTGTTTTCTTAGCCTCAAAATAATCCGAGCAAGACCGAATATTTTCCATTTCTCATTTCATGTCCTACTCAGGGCTTATTTGAAATGCTTGATGAAAGCAGCTTCAGCCATGTAGACGGTCAATTCGCAGATGTCGGTAACGTAATCACCGATGCGTTCCAGGTGTTTGGCCACAAAAAGGAGACGCGCATCTCTGGTCGCCGTGGCCGGTTCGGTCACCATCATTTCAATGAGCTGGTGAAAAATGTGGTTGTAGAGATCGTTGATCTCGGCGTCGCTTTTAATCACCTCGCGGGCCGCAATGGCGTCGTTTGAGGTAAAAGCATCCAGCGCCGCACGTAACATCGATAAAGCGTGTTCGGCCATATGCTTTAGATCGAAGACTGACTTCAGCTCGGGTTCGTTATTCAGGTCAATCGCCGCACGGGCAATGTTGCAGGCGTGATCAGCAATTCGCTCGAGTACGGGCGCCATCTTTGCCACTGAGATAACAAAGCGAAGGTCTCGAGCTGCCGGTTGCCGCAGCGCGATGATGTCGATGCACTGGCGGTCTATCTCAACTTCCAACCGATCAACCTTGTCATCATTCTCCAGCACCTCGCGCGCAACCTCGCTGTCGCGCTGTGTTAGCGCAAACATGGCCCGCTCGAGCGCTGCTTCGGCTTCTCCGCCAAGCAGCAAGACACGGTCGCGCAGCGAGTCAAGTTCGTCGTCAAGATGCCGGTGCTGTTGCATGGTCTGATGGCTGGTCTTTGGCCTTTGGTCTTAGGTCTTAGGTCTTTGCTCTTCGGTCACGGCTCTTAAACGCCAAAGCGGAACGAAGTCCGAAGACCTAAGACCTAAGACCTAAGACCGTATTTCTTATCCAAATCGTCCGGTGATGTAGTCCTCTGTCAACTTCTCATCGGGATTGGTAAACATTTTCTCCGTCGAGTTGACTTCAATGAGCTTTCCAAGCAGGAAAAAGGCTGTTGTGTCAGAAACACGCGCCGCCTGTTGCATGTTATGAGTGACAATTACGATCGTGTACTGCTTCTTCAATTCAACAATCAGTTCTTCTATTTTGTGCGTGGCCACTGGATCAAGCGCCGATGCCGGTTCGTCCATCAATACTACCTCAGGGCGGATTGCCAGCGCTCGCGCAATGCACAGGCGTTGCTGCTGTCCGCCGGACAGGCTCAAGGCAGATGTTTTCAAACGGTCTTTAACTTCAGTCCAAAGCGCGGCGTCTTTTAATGCCTGCTCTACTCTCTGTTCCAGCTCAGTCTTGCTTGAGGTGAGGCGATTTATTCTTAAGCCGTAGGCGACATTGTCAAATATCGACTTCGGAAACGGATTAGACTTCTGAAAAACCATTCCCACCGTTCGGCGCAGTTGAACCACGTCGGTTCCTGGCTGATATGTGTCGATCCCGTCCATCAAGACTTCGCCTTCAACTCGCGTCGCGGGAATCACATCATTCATGCGATTCAGTGTGCGGAGAAAAGTGGACTTGCCACAGCCTGATGGCCCAATGAAGGCCATCACGATACGCTCAGGAATCTCCAGCGAAACATCGTGCAGGGCCTGCGTCTTCCCATAATAGAAGCTCAAGTTACGCACGGCGATCTTTGCCGCCTGTCCCGCTCGCGAAAGCGCAGGACCCTCGTCGGTGCGCTCTGGCACCTCGATCCTGGCGATTGTTTGTGCGGGTAACGACATTAGCGAAACTAAAATCTTTTGCGAGTAAAAAACCGAACAAGAATATTTATGGTCAGGATCATCGTCATCAGAACCAACGTCGCTGCCCACGCCTGCGCGTGCCAGTCATCGTACGGCGAGATCGCATAGTTATAGATTTGTACGGTCAGCGAGGCGATCGGTTGATCCAGGTAGTAATTAAAAAAACGGCTGCCAAAGGCTGTGAATAGCAAAGGGGCTGTTTCTCCCGAGATGCGGGCTATGGCGAGCATCGCACCTGTCGCAATTCCCGAAGCTGCTGCCGGCACCACAACGCCGAGTGTGACTCTCCATTGCGGCGCACCCAGGGCGAGCGCTCCTTCGCGCAAGCTGTGTGGGACAAGTTTGATCATCTCTTCTGTGGTACGCGCAACAATCGGAATCATAATCAAAGCGAGGGCGATACCGCCGGCCAGCGCCGAGAAATGTTTCAGTGGAACAACGACGATCGTGTAAACAAAAACGCCCGTAACTATCGATGGAATTCCTGTCAGAGTATCCACCATGAATCGAACCAGACTGCCAAATCGTCCTGACCCAAACTCAGAAAGGTAAATACCGACAGCGATGCCGAAAGGAAGGCCAATAGCAGAGGAGAGCCCAAGCAACACCAGAGTTCCCAGGATTGCATTGCCAATACCGCCGCCTTCGCCTACGGGCCGCGGACTGTCAACCAGAAAACGGAGATTGAGCGAACCGATGCCCTGCATGGCAATGTAAACCAGAATAATTAGCAAAACCCCAACAGCCGTCAGGGTGCAAAGCGCGGTGAGCGTCGTCATGGTTGAGCTTCGAGTGCGACGTAGTTGATCTACTCTTCTCATCGAGCTAAACATCCACAACCGTTTAGTCAGTGCACTTGTGCGCCACGGTCGGGGGCACAAGTGCCCCTTCTTCTAAACATCGAGCTAAAACATCGAGCAAAACATCAATTGCTCGCGGCCCGCAAACTAACCGGGGTCCCCGCGCGGGCAGCTCGCGTGGGGTGGTAGCAGTTTGCGTTACACCGCGGCGCCCGCCCCACTTGTTTTTCGAGTTACGTTCCACACCAGAACACGGGCGATGCCGTTTACGATAAATGTTAGTAAGAATAGTATTAGCCCTAACTCAACTAACGCGCTGAGATAAAGATCCTGGGTCGCTTCTGTAAATTCGTTCGCAATGGCAGAGGCGATCGTGTATGACGAATCAAATAGCGAGGCGCTGATGTGTGTGCGGTTGCCGATGACCATTGTCACGGCCATTGTTTCACCGATCGCGCGACCCAGACCCAGTATTACGGCGCCGGCTATTCCAGGCGCGCCGTTGGTCAAAACCACCCGGGTCATTTCCCATTTTGTGGCGCCCAGCGCCAGCGCTGCTTCGCGCTGCGAACCTGGAACCGCGGCCAGGACGTCTCGCGCAACTGCCGAAATGATAGGCGTCACCATAATCGCGAGAATCACCCCGCCCGTAAGCAAACCGATTCCAGTGATTGGTCCCTCAAAAAGCGGTAACCAGCCAAACCGGTGCTGTAGGGAAGGCTCGACGTGAACGCGAAGAAACGGAGCCAGCACAAAGATGCCCCAGAGACCGTAAACTACCGAAGGAATAGCTGCCAGGAGTTCGACCAGAAAGGTTACCGGACGAGCGAGGTATCGAGGTGCCTGTTCGACGAGGTAGATAGCGATCCCCACCGAGAGAGGGACGCTGATTACAATCGCGATTAACGACGACACAAGAGTGCCGTATATAAATGGGAGGGCTCCAAATTGACTCTTGACCGGATCCCACTCCCTGCCAGTTATGAAACTTAAACCAAACTGATCAATCGACAGTCTTGCCTTGAAAATCAAAGCGAAGATCATGGCGGCTACAATCAGAAGCATCAGGACTGCGGCAGCCAACAACAGACTCCGAAATGCCGCATCACCCGCGTTGCCCGTAGGCGAGAGCGCCCGGTAGAAGCCCCAGGAAGAAGTCTTCAGTGCAGAGTTGGGAGTCATGAATGGACGCTAAGCAGTTCCAGACCAGTGCTGAATTTGGTTCAGTGCCGTCGAATTGCGGCTTTGCCGCCTTGCAGTGCGGTAAGGCTCGGCCTTACCGCAGGATGCTTACCTTTGAAGAGGCTGCGCCTCGACGCAATATCGGAGGCGCAGCCTCCTAACTTTCAATCCTTAACGACGGAAAGGCGGAGCCTTACCGCACTGGTGCGGCGGCAAGCCGCACATTGGCGCTGGGAACGGGCACCGCGAACTCGGCACTCGGCACTTCAAAACTGCGCGTTACGCAACCAATTACTCCGGACATCCAGACTTATCGCAGTGGCCGACCGCTCGACGTTATTGAATTAATCTTGGCTTCGGCGCGTTTAACGATCTCCGCGGGCAGTGGAGCGTATTGCAGGCCGGCCGCAAATTGTTCGCCATCATGGATACCCCACCAGAGAAAATCGATCAAAGCCTTTCCTTTGTCGGCGTTCTTCTGATCCTTGTAAGCAAGAATGTAGGTGTAGCTGGAGATCGGATAAGCGTTCTCTCCGGCTGAATTCGTTATAGAGACTCGCAGGTCTTCAGGGGTTTGCGCGGAAGCTGAAGCTGCTGCCGCGGACACGGTATCGGTTGAAGCCTCAACAAACTTGCCACTCCCGTTCTTGATTAGCGCGACGGGAAGTTTGTTCTGCACAGCGTAGGCAAGCTCCACGTAACCGATTGTGTTTGGCTGTTGTTTGATCTGACCGGTTACGCCTTCGTTCCCCTTGCCGCCCTGGCCCACCGGCCATTTCGGTGATTTGTCGGTGCCAACTTTCTCCTTCCACTCCGGACTTACTTTTGAAAGATAGTCAGTGAACACGAACGACGTGCCGCTGCCATCGGCACGATGCACCACCGTAATGTCCGCCGCTGGGAGGCTCGCGCCGGGATTATCCTGCTTGATGTGCTGGTCGTCCCACTTCTTGATCTTGCCCAGGAAAATGTCTGCCAAAACCTCCGGCGATAAGTGAAGGGGCTGAGTCATAGCTGTAGCGTTGTAGGTGACAACGACCGCACCCAAGACTGTCGGGATATGAAGGATTTCGCCGGGAGCGGCCTTTAAGTCGGCATCCGTCATGGGAGCGTCCGACGCTCCGAAATCGACAGTTTGCTGCTGAATCTGCTTGATGCCGCCACCCGATCCGATCGACTGATAATCGATACGGACATTCGGATGCAGCTTGCCGTATTCACTCAGCCACTTCTGATAAAGCGGATTTGGAAAGGTCGCGCCTGCGCCCTGCAAGTTGATGGGGGACGAGGTGGTTCCAGCGCCAGTCCCGCCGCCGCTACAAGCAAGACTGAAGAGAGCAACTGACGCAACTAATAAGGGGACAACGGCTATTCGCGGAGATCTCCAGGCAACTGTGCAGGGGAGCATAAGTTTCTCCAAAGGTCTTTAGTTTTCCAGGTAAGAATTTAAGCGTGCGGTGTTACATCTATCTGAACGTTGGCTGAATTCTCTGTTAACAGTCCGGGCTTGGCTGCCGTGAGCACGCAAATGTGAGGCAATCCGGCTCACGATGTTATTGAGTTATTTTGATGCTGCCTGAGGTGCTGGATTGAGGGAATGAAGGTTAGGCACGTTCACCGAAGCAGGATTCGAAAGCGCAAACCCTCGGAGTTACCGTATGGCGCCGGCTTAGTAAAACGCTCGATCAGCACGCCCCCGTTGGCCAGGATAACTCGCTGAGACGCGGGGTTCGTAGGATCAGTGGTGATCTCCACGTAGTCGAGACCCTCGGCCTTAGCTTCCGGCAGAAGTTTTTTCAGCGCCAGGGTTGCGTAGCCTTTGCCTTGCTTCCACGGTACAACCGAATAGCCTACGTGACCAAGACAGTGAGGTGGAAGGTGGTTTGATCCGGGCTGCCAGCGAAAGCCGATGCTGCCACAAAACTCACCATCCCAGAGCCAACGCTGATAGCCGGGTAAGCGCGGTACAGTCGAACCATCGGGCAAAACGACGGGTGCACCCTTTGCTTCACAATCAACCAGCTCCTCTAAAAAGCGCGCCGAGTCTTGGCCGATCTTTTCCAGTTGCTCACGCGCAACTGCTTCGCCGCGGACATTGTCTGGAGACCAACCTCTCTGAAGGGCGTCGATGTAGCCAGACAAGTACCGCTCTGACGGCCAAACAAGCTGCATCGGCTGAGCAGCCTCAGTTAACTCCATGCAGGTATCCAATGCCGCGATTCAGCGGCCGGCCAACAACCGCCTTATTTATTATTGGCCCGGCAAGTTATCAATGAGAGATACGTTGGCTCAAAGCGATTGGTCGGTTTGGGATTCAGGTGGTGGCCGCGCGACTTGTGTCCAACAGGTTTCCGGCACCCGCAGCTTCGGACACCTCAAGCAGGCGCCCTGTCTTGACGTCATAAACGTATCCGTAAATCGGAATCTCACGAGGAACTAACGGGTGCGTCCGGATGCGTCGAACGTCGGCCACCACGCTCTGCGTTTGATCTCTAATCGTGAGCCAGTCGACATAATCACCCTCAGTTGAACCTGGTCCATTCCCGCTGTCATGCCACCCGGTCTCATCAACAGAGGCGGTTCTGAGACTTTGCGCGAGCAATTCACGGATTGTCTCATCGTTGAACGTTGACATACCGCAATCAGTGTGGTGAATAACAAACCACTCACGCGTGCCCAGCAGCTTATAGGAAATCACGAGAGAGCGGATAGCGTCATCACTGGCGCGCCCACCCGCATTTCGGATCACATGTGCATCACCTTCAGATAATCCGGCAAATCTGGCAGGATCTAAACGAGCATCCATACAGGTCAGGATGGCAAAACGCCGCCCCGGAGGCATAGGTAAGTTGGATTTGTCGCCGAAGTTTTCGGCATACTTAGCGTTGGCGGCCAGCACTTCTTCCAGGATTTCGCTCATTCATCATCTCCTTATAGATACTCGATAGATAGTCGCAGTCGGGGAAAGCTGATCATAACATTCATCTCTTGATGTTATAAGTTGAGGTATACCTTGCAGACTGAGAAGGCTGGATGGGTAACATGAAGCTTGTTTTTATTCACGGCGCGCCTGCTGTTGGGAAATTGACTGTCGCGCGCGAACTTGCCGATCTCACAGGATTCCGTCTATTTCACAATCACCTGACGGTTGATTTGGTTGGTTCGGTTTTCGCTTTTGGCAGCGAACCCTTCGTACTGCTTCGCGAACAGACCTGGCTTTCCACGTTTCGTGAGGCAGCGAAGCATGACGTCTCGCTTATCTTTACGTTCAATCCGGAGCGTACAGTTCGCGAACGCTTTATTCAAGACACGCTTGACGTCGTCAGCTCGGCAGGCGGTACAGTTACCTTCGTTGAACTGACTTGCTCCGAAGAAGAATTGGAACGGCGAATGGAGGATTCTTCACGCAATGAGTTTGGCAAACTCAGTTCCGTCCGGCAGTATCGAGAATTAAGAGACGCTGGCGCCTTTCACTTTCCAAAACTGCCAAGCGGACTCTCCCTGGATACCACCAACATAGTACCTGCCGATACTGCAAAGTTGATCTGCGAGTATGTTGGTTCGGACTAGCCGCGAAATTACCTGCCGAATCGATAGCGGGTCATTTACAATGGGATCACTCGTCGAAAGCGGGTCACTCGATGACGAGCGTGGAAGCTAACCAAACATAATGAGAGAAAAAGAATCCCCCCTTTGCGTGTGATATGGCAGCGATAGCGGTGGAGCAACGCGGGGCTCACCTAGCTGCCATAGATAAACTCTTTCGCGCGGTTGAAAGCCTACGTGAACTTCCGAACGGCTACGCCTTCCGCTTGCCCAACGCGTCGGACGTATTGCTCACAGCGGTAGAGTTCATCTCCCTTGAGCGGCTATGCTGTCCGTTCTTTGGTTTCTACTTAGAGATCGAACGCGAGGGCGGTGGAGTCTGGCTAAGTCTTACAGGACGCGAAGGCGTCAAGCCTTTTATCATGGCTGAGATTCGCGATCACTTACCAGCGAATTTTTACCATTCTGAATGACCCACTACCGCCCAATCCCCCCAGCTTGAGAGACTTGCGACGAGAAGCCTCCCCGTTGAGTGAGCAGTTGCTCTCCCACGTGCGGACTTTAATCAAATAACCCTATTCGACCTTTTCAGAACGTGAACTTCAGCGCCAGTTGCACCTGACGTGGATCGCCGACACCCTGCCGCAGGAAGCCGTCGAAGTTGAACAGCGCGGCGGTGCTCAACGGGTTAATGTTATTCGGATTGTTGAAAGTATTGAACATCTCGACGATTGGAATCAGCGCGTAGCGTTCACCAAACTTGAACGGTCGCTGGAGACGCCAGTCAAACGAGAAATACTTGTTGTCCTTTCTCAACGA
>JALYXE010000441.1 GCA_030947265.1 Acidobacteriota bacterium | reverse complement strand
TTGGCGTCCATGAAGCAGGGATCGCACATCATGTTGCAGCGATTAGTAAGGTCGACAGTCAGCACAGCGCCACGGCCGTACTTGATAGTGCTGGTGCCATGGTTGTGAAGTTTTTCGTCACTATGCGCGTCGATGTCTCGACCGGGAAACATCTTTTCAATGTGAGTCAGGAATTTAACGTCGATCGCCATCATGTCTTCGAAGTGCCCATGGATGGGACAATCTTTTACCATCCAAACCTCACCATCACGCTCAATGATCTGCGCCTTAATCTCGCCAACCTTCTCATTAATTAGAATACTGACGTCCTGCTGCCCGCTGAGAATGGACTCCCGGGCCTCGATTACACAGTTGGGACACAGCGAGTCCGTCGTTCGCGGCCAACCCAGCGTTGGCTTGCTCTTCTGCCACGATTTCAGCAAAGGCTTGTCTGACCACTTAGGAGTGAAGGACGGATTAGGCTTGTATTTGTTAACTGACTGAATAACGTTGTGTAGGCCGCCGGCCGCTAAGGTGAGGCCCTTCTCGGCGCGCTTGATTAGTCGCATGATCTCTCCTCGAATACCACTTACGTTAATTAGAATTGAATGCCTGATTAAGGTGGGAACGCACACGTAGCCTTCCGCACTAAGGCTGTCAATGGCAATGGCCATGCCGTCAACCGCCAATCAACCCTTAACTAAATCAATAGTTAGACTTAGCTCAAGTCTGCTAAGCGGTTGCCAGAACATCGGACCCAGCCAACGTGTGTCAACCCGGCGCACACACGAGCGTGGCGTGCCAAGCGTGACATTTTGGCCGCACACACTGAGGGGGATCCCAGGAGTGTGAGCGGCCGCGCAATCTGTGGTGTTTACTCAGAACTGTGCGCTACTTTTTGGGGGCGTAGTAACCTACCCGCGCAGTGACGTGGTGAGTTGGGTTTGTGGTTTCGACAAGGACCTTGCGGAATTGTCCATCACGTTTCGCATTTATGGGAGCATAGTAAAGAGTGTATTGATGCCGCAGCTCATCCGCGACTTCGGCGTAAGTTTTTTCGAGGTCATTGAAAGTGGGCGGCTTGTACAGCCGTCCTCCGGTGGCCGCGGTTAATTTTTCGAGATTACGTTCGCTCGCATCCAGTGCCGCAAGACCCAATCGCAAATCATCGATTCGAAGTTCGTTGAAACGCACCGCCGAATCAGAGCCTGCAACCAACGTCGAAAGCTGTTCCTGTTTTCTCGCTCTTTCTATCTGCGTATTACTAACAACATAAACCGTGGTCTGAGACTGCAGCGCCGCGCGCAGAGCGGAATCAAAAGTCGTTCCTCGCCCGCTGTCGATACCATCGGTTAAGACAATGATCGCATGACGGGCATTTCCTCTCGCCGCTTGATCTCGCGAAGCCAAAAGCATTGCGTCGTGAAAGCGGGTAAACATTCCTGGAACGATTCGCTTTAAGGCCCGCCGCAGCTGAACCAGACTTCTGGTCCAGTCTTGAAGCAGGACAACGTGATCATCAAACTGGATGAGACTAACTCGATCATCAGCGGCGAGATGTTCAGCGAAGCCTTCGGCTGCGTTACGAAAGTCGTCCAGATTGTTTGCCACAGAGGAAGAGGCATCCACTATCAAGACAACGTCTACGGGAACCTGTCGCAGACTAAGATCGCTTAGCGTCTGCTGCGCCCCATCCTCGAAAATACGAAAGTCCTTGCGCGTCAGATCAGTGACGAGCTGGCCAGACCCATTTCGGACTGTGACGGGCAGCAGTACTTCGGTCGTGTTTACTGAGATTACGTCGCCGGGATCGATCTCCTGTTCGGCTTGTGATGGCGAGGCCGTCGGAGTGGGTGATTTAGACTGCGCCTGGACAGAGGGCAAAAGCGCGGCAAATAGAAGCGACAGAATAACCGGGAGTCTTAGGACTAAAGACCAAACCGCGCTGTTCAGGGCGCTAGTTTCCTTTAGTCTTAGCCGGCGCAATTTGCTTTGGACCTGATTCATCGCTCATCGCGAGTGTCATTGCGGTGATAATCGCATCAGTAACGCGTCGTCTGCGAAGCTCCGCGAGTTTGGAGGTAGAAAGATCGAAATCAGCCGGTGAGTTCTCAATCCTCTTAATGATCGTGCCTTCAGAAAAGCCTGCCTCAACCAGCCTAATCACCGACTCATTGTCCAGGGTCGGTGTCTTCTCGAGCTTCAGTGACGCCCCGCTTGCCTCGGCGGGCGGGCGGAGGATACGAACTGTTGCACTTCCGGTCGTGGTAGTTTCTCCTTGATTTGCACCACTCATTCCTCGCCCGGTAGTCTGACTTTTTGAGCCCCCACCGCTTCCAAAAATATCAGAGCCGCCAGACTTTGTTTGAGGATCGACCTCATTAGATCTCCTCGTGTTTCCTCTAGACCGGGAATCACCGCTCCAATCTTCATCGCCAGGAGCAAACGATTCATCCTGTGCCAGCATCGCGAGGATTATGTTTTCGCTGACTCCATTCTGCTTCAACTCAATTAACTTATCAGGGTCCAGATTGAATCGGCTTGCGCGGCTGTGGATTATGGCAATGACCGTTTTCTCTTTGAAACCGGCGCGAACAAGTTTGACCACAGCTGCGTTAGTGAGTGGAACTTGCGGCAACTGCTGCGCACAGAAAGACGCGGATGCCGCGCAGCCAATTGCTGCGATTACGACCAGCCTGACTAGAATATTCCTCATTCTTCTGGGCGCTTACTTCCTATTCATTGCCGGCAGTGAAACAATCCTTACTTGCCTGCCCCGCCGACTGAGGCCAAATTACCATCTGGGGAAGCCAAGGGTTTCGTTCGGCGATAGCGGTAGCTTATTCGCTTCACATAATTGCGGGTTTCACGGTAGGGCGGAACCTTCCCACCAAATTTCTTGACCGCCCCTTCACCGGCGTTGTAGCTCGCCAGGACGAGATCAATCCGGCCGTCAAACCGTTCGATGAGCTGCTTCAAATAACGCGCGCCACCCGCAACGTTTTGTGCAGGATCAGAAGGTTTTCTCACTCCCAGCCTCGCACTGGTGCCGGGCATTAACTGCATCAAGCCACGTGCTCCCCTGCGTGATCTTGCTCGGGAATTAAAGTGTGATTCCTGCTCCATCACGCAAAAAATCAAATAAGGATCGACGCCATACCTGGCACCGCTTTGTCTGATGAACCCGTCGATCTTCGGACTTCCCGTAGTCCAGCCGAGCGCTTTTTTTGAAGTAGAGTCAGATTCACCCGGAGTTTCCAAATCCTCCCGCTCTATACGGTCTATTCGGGCTCGTTCGACGAAAGCTGAGAGTGAGCCACGTCCATACCAAACCCCCGCCTCTGACTCGGTGGCGCTATCAGCCTCGACGCATGCGCCGCCAAGAAGATAAATCCATACGCGTTGCTCGGTGGAATCATTCGAACTATTCCCAGTGACTTTAGTCATTACAACATGAGCCAACTGAAGATCTGGCCCTGGCTGAGAAGTCGAGCCACGCTCTATTGCTTTTACACGATCGCGCTCAATCAAGTGACTTATCCCGCCGCGCCGATACCAAATTCCCTGCTCGCTTTCCCAGGCTTCATCTACTGAGATGGCACTTCCATCAATGAGTT
>JALYXE010000419.1 GCA_030947265.1 Acidobacteriota bacterium | reverse complement strand
TCAAAGTCTCGAGCGGTGTCTCGCCGGAAATAACCGCGTTACGAACTTCCTTCACGCAGGTTGGACAAAGGCTGTCGGTCTCTCTGGGAAAGCCGAGCGGCGGCGCGCTTCTTTCATAAGACTTAAGTAGTGGACCGGGAGCCCAGGTCGGACGGATGGCTTCTCCCTCAGGCAACCTCTTGTTGACAGACTGAAAAGCCTTCCAGGCGAAGCCCGAAAGGTTCGAAAGCAACCTGGAGCTTTTTACTCCAGCGAGCTTGCTTTTATCTGATTCGCCACGGCGAAATTGATCGCTAAACAATTAAACCTTCTCCTCATGGCGAGTGGTTCTTCCATCCGCCTCAATGTCAATAAAAACGCGGGTTACTGTTCTAAAAAAAACTTATTGCGTAGAAATAAAGTCCTAACAGTGTTCAACCTTGTCATGATAGTTGGTCTACTGTGTCATGGCAAGGCAAAAAAGCGATAGGGTCCAGCCGCAAGGACCACTTGAGTCTGCCCTCCGCCGCTTTTGCGCTGTTTGCAGATCATCATTGGTGATTCACTATGTAAGAAGGAAAGAGTGTAATATCAGCCTCGCCACGGTTTGTGAACTCCTAACCGTCTTAGTTCCAGCGCTAATCCATGTCTGAGAAGATCTCACAGACTGTTGCCGAGCTTGTCACCCAGGTGGGTGGCCGGTTGATCGGGGATGGAGGCATTCGAATAGAGCGAGTGGCGAATCTTGATGCGGCAGGCACTGGTGAAATTGCTTACGTTGAGAATGAAAAGTTTTTTGAAGCTGGAAGATCGAGTCAGGCAGCTTGCCTGATTGTGCCCATGGATTTCGTCCGCTCCTTAAATGATCCCGCAACAGAATCAACATTGAGGCCCGCGCTTATTGAAGTTTCAAAACCCAAGCTTGCCTTCGCGTTGGTTGCCGGGCTCTTGCATCCGCGAAAACGTCGTGAGCCTTTTGTTCATCCAAGCGCGGTCGTCGCTGCTAACGCCGATATCGATCTGACGGTTTACATCGGCCCGCATGTTGCGATTGGGGAAGGCACCCGCATCGGTTCGGGCACACGCATTGAGGCCGGCGTAGTTGTTGGCGATCACGTGCGCGTAGGTCGCGACTGCGTGCTTCATCCCGGTGTGATTCTGTACGACGATGTAGCGATTGGTGATCGCGTGATTCTGCATGCCGGCGTTTGCATTGGCGCCGATGGATTTGGCTATGTACGTGATGACATGGGCTATCACAAGTTTCCGCAGAGGGGAACGGTTGTCATTGAAGACGATGTCGAGTTGGGAGCCCAGACTTGTGTCGATCGAGCCGCATTGGGACAAACCCGAATTGGCCGCGGGACAAAGATTGATAATCTCGTCCACGTGGGTCACAACTGCGATATCGGGGCACGAGTTGTAATCGCCGCGCAAACCGGAATAAGCGGCAGCGTGATTATTGAAGACGACGTAGTGATTGGCGGACAGGTTGGATTTGGCGATCACATACGCGTGCAAACAGGAGCCGTGATCGGTTCAAAAGCGGGAATCCTGCCCGGCAAAATTGTCCGGCCAGGTGTGTGGTGGGGAATTCCCATTCAACCTCTCGATGAATACAAACGCATGAATGCGCATCTCGGGCGCCTTGCACAAATGCGCGAAGAGATTAAGCGACTAAGAGAGGAGCTGGAAGAACTCAAGAAAAGCCAGAGTCTGGGTGGGATTTCTAGCTGACATCTGATTAGAACTTGATCGATGAAAGAACGTCTAAAAGTAAGGCACATCGTTTAGAAAGCGGACTTGTCCGCCTCGCGCGACGGGGCACAAGTGCCCTCTCTAAACGGTGCGGCACATCAAACGGCAAAGCCGCAATAAATCAGGCGGCTCTCCCAGCCCCATTCTTAGCGGAGCGCAGCGATGATGTGCTCGGCAGCTCGCTCAGAAGCGCCACCCTCGCCAAGCTCATCGGCCACCTCGCGCAAACGCTCGCGCGCATCCTCATTTCGTTTCTCATCGAGTAACAAGAGCAACTCCTTTGACAACCGCTCGCCGTTCAAATCATCCTGCATCAGTTCCGTCGCCACGCGTTCGCCTGCTACCAGATTCACAAGTCCGTAGTGGTCTGTTGTTATCAAATTTCCCAGCGTGTGCCAATTAAGCGCCGACTCTTTGTAGACGATCACCATCGGCGTTCCCAGCAACGCAGCTTCGAGCGTCGCGGTGCCACTCGTTATCGCCGCCACGTCTGATGCCGCGAGCGCTTCGCGCGATTGGCCGGAGACGATGTGCAGGCAAGACGGCAGGGGCAACGGTGTTGCGCGCTGCGAACGCATTATGTCTCTCATTTCATCCGATGTGCGGCTGGGCGCGACTACAACAACGAATTGAATTTCGGGACGCCGGGCGGAAATAAGCGCGGCCGCTTCGAGCATCGGTGGCAGAATGCGCTCCACTTCCTTACGACGACTGCCTGGAAGAAGTGAGATAATCGGTAACCCGGGATTGAGTTTCCTTTGACGGCAAAACTCCGCGCGATCGTGACGAGCGTGAACCTCACCGGCGAGCGGATGGCCTACAAACTCGACGTGCTCGATACTGCGCTCGGCGTACCAGTCCTTTTCGAATGGGAGGATTGAAAGTAGAAGATCTACGTCACGGCGAATGTTGCGTGAGCGGTATGAGCGCCAGGCCCAAAGTTGTGGACTGATGTAGTAGATGATTTTCAGGCCGCGAGGGTGAAGCGCGCGGGCCAATCTCAAATTAAAGTCGGGCCAGTCAACCAGAATTACAGCGTCAGGCTTTCGTTCGATCGCGGCCCGTTTCAGAAGTTTGTAAGCTCGCCAAAACTTCGGTAGCGCTCGTCCTACTTCCATCAAGCCCAATATTGCAAGATGGTCGGAATCAACAATTGAATCGACTCCGGCGCCCCGCAGCAACGGGCCGGTGGCGCCGAAGAATTCAAAGTGCGCATTCGGCTGGCCTTTGCGTAAAGCGTTCACAAGTGCTGTGGCGTGAGCGTCGCCGGACGCCTCGCCGGCGACGATCATGAAACGGAGCTTATCAGGCACGTGAGGCATGATAGCAGGAGGCAGGAGCAGGAGGCAGGGGCAGGAGCAGACGGCAGAGATTTCCATCACGAGTCTTCAATGAAAAATGAAAAATGTGAAATGGGAAATGCAAAATTTTCCATATATCATTTTCCATTTATCATTTGTCATTGAAATGAGAGGAGTTTCGTGTTCCTGCCGTCTGCCTCCTGCTCCTGCCCACTGCCCACTGCTCACTGCTCACTATTTCGTGCTAGCATCCCTGCGCAGTAAAGAAAACAAGGCGCGCGCTCTGGTGCAGACTTCATGGTAGTGCTCGCCGGTTCAGCCCGGAGGCTTGGCTCTTTTGCGCGTTGCTCTTCGCTCCAATTTTATTGGCTCTCTTTTCTTGTTTGCCCTCGCGAGTGCAATCGTAGGTTCATCCTCCGGCGCCGCAAGCGCACAACAAACTAATCCCGTCGATCGTAAGGTCACAAACCCCATGACCGACACGCCCAATGTCAATCCGTTAACTCAAGATCAACCCATCAGACCTCGTCTGCCTGCCAAACAGGGTGAAGCCGCCGAGGCGACTGACCTGCTCAAAGTCGATGCAGGCACCCAGACCGTTTCCGGACCGAAAGATGCTCGTGTTTTTGTTTACGAAGGAAATGTGGATGCGCGCATCGGGACCTACCGTTTGCAGGCCGACAAGGTAACGGTCTACGAGGCGACCAACAAAGTAGTTGCCGAAGGGAACGTCGTGTTTGATCAAGGTGACCAGCAGCGAATCACCGGATCGAGAGCGGAATGGAACTACCGAACGAAGACTGGTTTCTTCCTTGATTCCACCGGTTTCACAAATCAAACGCAGGATGGCACCAGGATTTATTTCACTGCAGACCGCGTTGAAAAAGTCAGCCTTGATACGATCATAGCCACGAACGTGCAGGTTACTGCGTGCGACGAGGATGTGCCCAAATGGAGCTTTCATGCCCAACGGGCAAAAATAAAGACGGGGGACCGCGTACGCGTTTACTCCCCCAATTTACGCATAAAGGGAGTGCCTATTTTTTATCTTCCCTATGCTTCGGTTTCAATCAAGCACCGCGATCGCGCATCAGGTTTTTTGACGCCCACCTTCGGAGGTTCCGGCAAGAAGGGCTTTCGATTATCCACTGGATACTATCAAACACTTGGGCGCTCTGCCGACTTCACGCTGCGAAATGACATTTACACTTCGCGCGGTATTGGCTTTGGCGCAGACTTGCGCACGCGTGCCAATTCACGCTCATTTTTCAACGCCGGTTTTTATATCGTTAAAGATCGGGTGTTAGGACACAAGGCAGATGCGAATCATCCGGATCAGGGGGGTTCAAGTCTTTACGTGGACGGCGTGCACTATTTTCCAAACGGATTCATCGCCGCAGCCGACGTCAACATCACGTCCAATCTCGCTTATCGCCAGGTATTTTCAGACAGTATTCAGCAGGCGATCTCGCCGGAAGAGCGCTCCCAGGTTTTCGTCAACAAGGATCACAACGACTACAGTTTCAACTTCCTGGCGCGCTCACAGGTTACGTCTTTGCCCAACTTGAGAATTCGCATTCGCGAGCTTCCCAGCGTCACGTTTGAAAAGCGAGCCTCGGTTTTAAGTTTTCTAAAGAAGGTTCCTGCCTATTTTTCATTCGAAGCGGCCGCGGAAGGTGTTAGCCGGAAAGAAACAGTCGATGACCTTATTGCTTTCAGACGCGACGCCGGCGGCGATCCCATTTTCTCACCTTCAATTGTGCAGCGGCTCGATTTCCATCCTCGCGTGCAAATTCCGCTTTATTTTTTTGGCGTGTCGCTTACTGCCTCCGTAGGCGGCCGAGCCACCTTCTACTCCAACTCGATCGATCCGACAAACCGAGCAATATTGGGCCGCAACATAACCCGCGGATATGGCGAGTTTGAACTCGACTTTCGACCACCAGCTCTTGCCAAAGACTTTCATCACCGCGAAGGAGCTTTTTTCTTCCGGCATTTGATCGAACCCTACATTACATACCGGCGAATTGCCGGAATTAATAATTTTGATCGAATTATCCGGTTTGATTACGTTGATGCTGTCGCTGACACTAATGAAATCGAGTTTGGCGTTGCTAACCGTTTCTTCACTCGCCGTTCGACTGAAAATGTAAGCAGCGCGGCTGCCAGGGCGACCAGAACCGGACAGAAGGTCCCCATCTCGACGCAGCCTTATGAAGCTTTGACCATTACAGTACGCGGAAAATATTTCTTCGACCGCTTTTTTGGCGGTGCTTTGATACCCGGCCGCCGAAATCAGTTTTATCCCATCAATACCTTCTCAGGCTTCAGCTACGGCGGTGTTCCCAGACGGTTTTCGCCGCTCAACATCGAAGCCCGCTACCGTCCGCGCGCGAATGTTTTTGTCGATCTTCGTACCGACCTGGATACCCGCGGCGGAGGTGTCCGGGCGTTGTCTGCCACCTTTGGCATCAATCGCCCGTTGATTCAGGCCTTCCAAAGTTTTTACTACACGCGCGCGGTTGAGCTTGTGCCC
>JALYXE010000395.1 GCA_030947265.1 Acidobacteriota bacterium | reverse complement strand
CTCATTAACAATGACAAATGATAAATTTGAAATGACCAATGGAAAATGATTCGGTCCTGCCCTCCCGCTTCTGACAGGTCGTTCCAGGGACGCCTCGTTGCGCGGCTGACCCGTGGCCCGTATAATTTCTGACAGTTCCCGCAAGCAGGAACGGAGCAGCGATTTATGCCGATATACGAATTTGAATGTCGAAAGTGCAAGGCCCACCTCGAAGTCTTTCAGAAGATGAACGACAAGCCTCCTGCAAAGTGCCGGAAGTGTGGGGGACGCCTGGAAAAGTTAGTTTCGGCATCTGCCATACAATTCAAGGGTTCGGGATGGTATGTAACCGACTACGCCGGCAATGGCAGGAAAGCGGCAGAGAAAGCCGACAAAGACACCTCAGCGTCAGATACCACCTCCGCCTCAGACGACAAGAAACCCGAGAAATCCGACAAGAAAACCAAAGACACCTCCCCAGCAAAGAAAACTTCCGAAAAAGCTTCCATAACCAAAGCTCCAAGTGGTGATTGAAGCCCGGGTCTTCTCAAATAGATGTATCAGCCACTGTTCGAGGAAGCTGTAAAAACCAGAAGAACTGACAAACAGTTCCGCGTTTTCAGTTGCGCCGCCGGGTTCTTAATACTTTTGGGCCTTGCCGGGGTAGCGCTGCCTCAGGCAGGTCGTCGTGCGCCTGCAACAAATGAGGGCGGCGTACTTGTCAGTGTGGTTGCCAAACGTGCCGATAACTCGGGCACGCAAATCAGTTCCAGGCAGCTTGCCGTTTACGATAACGGCGTCGAACAGACTATCCGAAATTTCACACCTGACCCGTCACCCGCTCGTATCGTCCTGTTAGTCGACAACTCCCTAACGATCCGCGCCGACGTTGAGAAACTGGAACAGGCAGCGCGCGAGTTTGCCTACGAAATCTACGAAGGCGACAAACTGCTGATCGTGGGATATGACGAAGAGGCGGAAATTGTCTCGGATTGGACTGATAATGCGAAGTCGATCGAGACTTCGCTAAAACTGTTCAGGAAAAAAGGCGAACCACATCTGTTCGACGCCGCCAGTGCTGTTATCGATCAGGCGTTGCGTTCCACACCCGGACAGAAACGCATCATCGTTGTGATCAGTGATGGACTGGATCGCGGCAGCAAGACTTCTTTTGAAAAAATTCTTTCCGAGTTGCAAATGCTTGACATAACGGTCTACGCGGTCCAGGCCAAAGATCGCACTCGAGGCGCTATTCGCCGAGACGTACCTAAGCCCAAGCAGGTGATCGACAAGCTGGTGGAGGGAACCGGCGGCGCAATCTTTTCAATCGATGAACCGACCGTAGCTGCCAAGGCAATTTGTGATGAACTTAAGAAGAACCGCTATGTTCTCTCTTATCTTCCTTCGAGCGCACCGTTTGGAGAAACACGAAACCTTTTGATTGTTGGAGATGAGGGAATTACCGTTCGGGCGAAGACGATGCAGCAGCCAAACTAAGTTGCAGAGTCTATCCGCAGATTACGCAGACGGGGCAGTAGCCCGACCATTAGGGAGGGCGTCGTCGCCCCACGGTAACTCTAAGCTGATTGACTACGACGAGTCACTCGCGAGTCGCTACGCCCTCCCTAATGGTCAGGCTACTGCCCCGGTCATCCATCCATTTTTATTGTGTCTTTTGCATCTGTGAAATCTGCGTAATCTGCGGATCATTCTAGCCCTTCTTGCGCGAGTACAAATAAAACAACAGCGCAATAATTCCTAGAATGAGACTCTCCATGAACACGAAGAATCGCGGAATGAAAGTTCCATCCTCATCATGGGCATCTGAGTAAGCGACAAACGTTCCCAGGATCACTCCCGCAGCCATCCATATGAATTGTCGCTTTGCATCCCACATAGAAGCAGTCAACAAAAAGTAAACAGTAAACAGCAGACAGCAATCAGCCAGTCAATGTCGGGAATCCGCGGTCCGTCAATAGGCTTTACTGCCTGCTGTTTGCTGTCTGCTGTTTACTTTTTCCGTTTGCTATTTCAATAGCCCCGAGAGCCAGTGCACGATGTTCAGCGCTAGTTGCTTGTTGTCGATGTCGGGAATATTCATGCCAAATGGTCTGTTGTCGCTGCCTGTCACTTGCGCAGAAAGCATTCCGGCCTCGCCCAAAACGACCACTCGTCCCTTTCCAAGGTGGAACGCAATGCCCAGAGCGCGACCTGCAGCAGAGCGACTCTTGGTCGTTGACGGCAGACTATCAACCGCGGTGTCTGAGAGTTTCATGAAAGCGTCGCTTCCTTCGGGTCCTTTTAATGACTGGCCTGTAAAAGCGATGATTCGATTTACACGTTCTGAATCATTGCGCCCGTTTGTGATCGGATGATCAGCTAGTAGATGGTTCTGGCGCGAGTAAACCAGAGCACTCGGAATCTTTGATTCCGGATCCGCGTTAGCGGGATCTTCCGTAAAACCATTGCTCATATCAACGCCGAGCCGCCTTGCGAGGATGTCAGCCGCCGAGCCGAAGGGCGCGTGATCGGCAATAAAGAGGAGAGCACCTCCGCCCCTTATCCAATCGCGAACTGCGTCACACTCCTCAGCGGAAAAAGCGGGACTGTCAGCACCCTCATCATCCATATCTTCAGCGCCCAGCGCATTCGCGATTACCAGGATCTTAAACGTCTGTAGCGACTCCTTTGTAAATGGTTGACGATTGACGGCAACGTGATAGCCATCATTAAAGATCAGATCAGCGAAGGGCTTGTAGCGACCTGTCGTCGTATGAAAATTGTTATGGGCCTCGTCGAAGAGTACGCGGGGAAAGTTTTTTGTGAATGCAGGATGTTCTACCTTCGCGTTGAAGCGTGGATCAGCGATCTGCTGGCCGCTTGCGGGCACGCTTACGACGAAAAGTAGTAAGCAATTAAATGAGAACCGTGCGAATTTGGTAATCATTGTTTTCACGTCTTTTGGCCCATTTGTTTTTTTTCGCGGCTCTGCCGCCCCGCAGTGCGGTAAGGCTTCGCCTTACCGGAGATGGAACCCTTTCATACTTTTCGAGGCTACGCCTCGGAAAACGACGGAGGCATAGCCTCAAGTCCTTAGGAAGTCACTGCGGTAAGGCGGAGCCTTACCGCCCTGCTCGGCGGCCGAGCCGCGTGTCGCGGTAGCCTGACTTTTGAGTCCAAGCTTTGGCTCGTCCGCATTGGCAAGGCAGCAACGTAGTTGGACTCCAAACGATAGCGCTTAAGCTCCGGACTGAAGTTTCTCCAGCCTCTCAGCCGCAAGATGGAGAGTCTCATCTTTCTTGCAGAAACAGAATCTGACCTGTTGTGCCCCTCGCTCCGGAACGCTATAGAAACTGGAGCCTGGAACGCAAGCCACACCAACGTCGCGGATCAGATGCCGCGTGAATTCCACGTCGTCATGAAAACCAAAGGCTGAAATATCGGTCATGATGTAATAGGCGCCATCGGGAAGAAATGTATCAAACCCGCTGTTCTGCAGGACAGGCAAAAGCAGATCGCGGCGTGCGCGATATTCATCCTGCAATCGAACGTAGTATTCCGGTGGCAGCGAAAGAGCATAAGCTCCGGCCGCCTGCAAAGGCGCCGCAGCGCCCACGGTAAGAAAGTCGTGAACCTTGCGAATCGCACTCGTAATCTCCGGAGGTGCGATGCAGTATCCGACCCGCCAGCCGGTGACCGAATACGTTTTAGACATCGAGTTTACGATGACCGTACGCTCCCGCATACCGGGAATCTGGGCCATAGAAATGTGACCGATCCCCGCTCCGTCACGCGGGTAAAGGATGTGTTCATAAATCTCGTCAGTGAAGCAAAGGGCGTCAAACTCCTGGCAAAGTCCGGCAATGAACTCCATCTCGTCGCGAGTGAAAACCTTCCCAGTCGGATTGTTCGGATTGCATATGATGATTGCTTTGGTGTTTGAGTTGAACGCGGATCTTAGCTCCTGCGGGTCAAAACTCCAGTCCGGCGGACGAAGCGGCACGTAACGAGGTCGCGCGTCGGAAAGGATTGCGTCCGGAGCATAGTTCTCATAAAACGGTTCAAAGACTACAACCTCCTCTCCGGGATCCACGGTCGCCATCATCGCCGCGATCATGCCTTCGGTCGAGCCACAGGTGACGGTAAGTTCGGTTTCCGGATCGACATCAAGTCCGAGATACCATTTTGTTTTTCGCGCAATCGCTTCGCGGAAGTCGCGTGCGCCCCAGGTGATTGCGTATTGGTTAATGTCGTCTTCGATAGCTTTCATCGCGACCCGCTTAATGTCTTCCGGCGCAGCGAAATCCGGGAAGCCCTGCGACAGATTAACAGCGCCGTATTTGAGCGCCTCGCGCGTCATCTCGCGAATTACAGACTCAGTGAAGAGACTCGCTTTTCGCGAAACGTGTCCGTGCCGGGAAACTACGGAAGCGGTCATAACTCAAATACTCCTTGCTAAGTAGTGGCCGATATTCTTACGAGACGCTCATGATTTTTAAGAAGCCGGCTTCTCGATTTCAACAGACACTTCCTGGGGCCGCTAGATCCAAACGCCACTTTCGCTTACACGCCACTCTTGCCGTTTCGGATGAGCGCAGCCGGAAGACGAATCTTCTGCGCAGCGATCTTCAAGACTTCCTGTACCTGTGAATCCCAGTATGCCCAGGAGTGATTGCCGGGAAGCTCGCGATATTCGTGAGGAATCTTTTTTTGAAGCATGCGTTCGTCTAGTTCGTGATTAGAATTTAAGATTACCGGCGCGTCTTCAGTGCCGCAGTCGAAATAAAAGTATGGTAACGACGTCACTCGTTCGGGTGCTACTAGTTGAAACAATTCAAAAAGATCGTTCTTCTTCCGCGTTTCACTACCTGCCGGACCAAAGAGTTTAAGGAAAGTCTCCCACGCGGCGCCGGTGCCCGTCTCCTTCTCGGTGTAATTCGTAACTCCAAAGGCGCCGCTCATCGATCCTGCAAAAGCAAAACGATCTGGATACTTCAAGCCAAATTTGAACGCGCCATAACCACCCATCGAAAGGCCCGCAATAGCACGGCCGTAACGCGCTTCGATCGTGCGATAACGCCTTTGTACGTCGGGAATCAATTCCTGAAGAATATAACTTTCATACTTGTCTGTTGGCACGGTTGCACTATCGATGTACCAACTATTATTTCCCTCAGGCATGACAACGATCAGTCGATACTGCGCGGCGTAGTCGGCAATATTTGTGCGCGCAATCCAATCGTTATAGTGGCCTGTAAGACCGTGCAGCAAGTAGAGCACGGGATAGCGAGTCGTACGCGACGTCTTGTAATCACGGGGCAGGATAACGTTATAAGGCAGCGTGGTGTTTACGAGTTTACTTTGAAACTGGATTGTTTCGACGCTGGCGGGTGAACGGTGTCCGGCGAACGCCTGAATCGAAAGCACGTGAAGCAAAATCACCAAAGCAAGTAGCGGCCTTGTCATTTGTTCTCACTTCTAAGCAATGGAATCTTGATTCCTTTTTCATGCGCGGTTTTTTCAGCTTCGCCGTATCCGGCATCAACATGTCTCGCGATGCCTATGCCCGGATCGTTTGTAAGCACGCGGTTGAGGCGCTTCGCGGCTTCATCAGTGCCGTCGGCGACTGAAACCTGGCCGGCGTGCAGCGAGTAGCCGATGCCCACCCCGCCACCATGATGAAACGAAACCCAGCTTGCCCCGCTTGCCGTATTTAGAAGCGCGTTGAGAATCGGCCAATCAGCCACTGCGTCCGATCCGTCTTTCATTCCTTCGGTTTCTCGGAAAGGTGAAGCGACTGAGCCGGTATCCAGGTGATCTCGACCGATCGCAATTGGGGCTTTAAGATCCCCGCGCTTTACCAGTTCATTAATAGCCTCGCCCATTTCAGCGCGCTCACCGTAGCCCAGCCAGCAGATACGCGCCGGCAATCCCTGGAACTGCACGCGGTCGCGCGCCAGGCGAAGCCAGCGATTCAACGTTTGATCGTCCGGGAAAAGTTCGAGCGCCAGATCGTCGGTCTTTTGAATATCATTCGGATCGCCGGAGAGCGCCACCCAGCGAAATGGTCCTTTGCCCTCGCAGAAGAGCGGGCGAATGTATTCAGGCACGAAGCCGGGAATTTCAAACGCGTTTGTGCAGCCTGCGTCGAATGCCTGCTTGCGTATGTTGTTGCCGTAATCGAATGTCACCGCTCCGGCTAGTTTCAATGCCAGCATCGCTTCAACATGCCGGGCCATAGACTGCATCGATCTCTCTATATAGGCAGATGGAACACTTCGCCGAAGTTCCGCGGCTTCGTCCAGTGTCAATCCGCAGGGAATGTAACCATTCAACGGATCGTGTGCGCTGGTTTGATCTGTCA